>JAEZEK010000066.1 GCA_023417735.1 Pseudomonadota bacterium
GGTCGATGTCGCAGACATCGACGAGGTCGGCGCGGTCGGAGTGCTTCTGGATCGCGGCGATGTGGTTCTGGGCGATCCGGCCGCACCCGACCAGGGCGAGGCGGATCTTCCGATCACGGATCGGCTCGGGGAACTGGCGCATGCTCAGGACTTCACGACCTTGCTGGACGGCTCGAGGTAGCGGCCTCTTGTGTCGATGATGATCTTGGCGTGCTGCTGGATCGCCTCGTAGTCGAAGCGGTCGTGGTCGGTGGCGAGCAGCACGCAGTCGAAGGAAGCGAGCGCCTCCGGGGTGAGATCCACGCTCCGCAAGTCGAAATACTTGTGCTCGCGCAGGCGCGGGAACGCCGCCACGTGCGGATCGCTGTAGGCGACCCGCGCGCCGAGCGCGTCGAGCTTCTCCATGATGGCGACCGACGGCGATTCGCGCATGTCGTCGACGTTCTTCTTGTAGGCGATGCCGAGCACCAGCACCGAGCTGCCGTTGATGGCCTTCTGGTTGCCGTTGAGCGCCATCGCCACCTTGGAGACGACGTAGTCCGGCATCGCCGAGTTCACCTCGCCGGCGAGCTCGATGAAGCGGGTGTTGACGCCGTACTCGCGCGCCTTCCAGGTCAGGTAGAAGGGATCGATCGGGATGCAGTGGCCGCCGAGCCCCGGCCCTGGGTAATAGGGCACGAACCCGAAAGGCTTCGTCGCCGCGGCCCTGATCACCTCGTGGATGTCGATGCCCATGCGGTCGGCGACCACCTTCATCTCGTTGACGAGGCCGATGTTCACCGCCCGGTGGATGTTCTCGAGCAGCTTGGTGAGCTCGGCCGCCCGGGTCGAACTCACCGGAACGACGCGGTCGATCACCTGGCCGTAGAGCGCCATCCCGACCTCCAGGCAAGCCGGCGTGTGCCCGCCGCACACCTTGGGGATCGTTCTCGTCGTGAACTGCGGGTTGCCCGGATCCTCGCGCTCCGGCGAGTAGACGAGGAAGATGTCCTCGCCGACCGCTAGCCCGGTCGACTGCGCCCGCGGCAGGAGCTCCTCGTCCGTGGTCCCGGGATAGGTCGTGCTCTCCAGCGAAAGCACCTGGCCCCTGCGAAGGTGCGGGACGAGGCTGTCGGTCGTGTCCAGCACGAAGCTCAGGTCCGGCTCGCGGTGCTTGTTGAGCGGAGTCGGCACGCAAAGGATCAGGGCATCCGCCTCGCCGGCGCGCGAGAAGTCGGCGGTCGCCTCGAAGCCGTTTCCGTTCGCCGCCGCGATCCGGGACGCCGGGATGTGCTCGATGTAGCTCGTCCCGGCCGACAGGGCGTCCACCTTCGCCTGGTCGATGTCGAAGCCCAGCACCTTGTAGCCGACCTCGCTGTACCGAAGGACCAGCGGCAGGCCGACATAGCCCAGTCCCACGATACCGATGACAGCGCTCTTGCCGTTCAGCCTTTCGATCAGTTCCGACCGCAAATCCGTCCCCTGTCATGGCCCGGGCCGGGCGACTTACCGTCGCGAACGCCCGCGCGCCGTCCCTTATCAGGTTGAGGGGGCGGTGCAACGGGGCTGCGAAGAGCGCCGGCGCATGGAAACGTGCGACGGCCCGACGGTGAGCCGGCTACCCGGCGCAACACCTCATGGCGTCTCGACGCAGCCGAGGTGGCGGATTAAGTAGCGTTGCAGGCGCATGCCGCGGATTGCTGGGCCGGCCGGCCGGACATGCGTCCGGGGGCCGCAAGGCCCATATGTCGCTCTGGCGGCAGGAGGTGTAGGAGAAATGATGGCGCGGATATACCGCCCGGCCCGGACCGCGATGAGTTCGGGAGAGGCGAACACGAGGGAATGGGTGCTCGAATACGAGCCGGAAGCGCCGCGCTCGGTCGAGCCGCTCATGGGCTACACGTCTTCGACGGACATGATGAGCCAGGTTCGCCTGCGCTTCGACAGCAAGGAAGAGGCGGTCGCCTACGCGGAGCGCAACGACATCCCGTACCGGCTCCTCGAACCGAAGGACAGGAAGCGGCGCGCGATCGCCTACGCGGACAATTTCCGCCGGGACCGCGTGCAGCCGTGGACCCATTGAGCCGTCCGCCGCCAGGACGGCAGCCTGGGATCGCACCCTGGGGCCCCGTAGCTCAGTGGATAGAGCAGTAGCCTTCTAAGCTATTGGTCGGAGGTTCGAATCCTCCCGGGGTCACCAATTCCCGCAGGGTCAGGCAAGGCGGGCAGCCGCGGCGCAGAGGAGACGCGGGAACCCAATATTAGTAAAAGTGTCTGTAACTAGGATTCGCCGCGACGTAACAGGCAGCCCCGAGCCGGTGCCACACATGTTCATCCATCCCGCCGACAAGGCCACCAGCCCCGCCGCCGAGCGCCGCGACGAAGCCGAGATGTTCGACCTCGCTCCGGTTTCCCTCTGGCTGGAGGACTTCAGCGGGGTGAGGCAGCTCTTCGACGAATGGCGCGCGGCCGGCGTGACGTCGCTCCGCGATCACCTCGCCGAGGACATCTCGCGCGCGAAGGCGTGCTCCGACCGGATCCGCGTGCTCAAGGTCAACCGCAAGACGCTGTCCTTGTTCGGGGCCGACGACCTTCCGCATCTCGTGGAGAACCTGGGAAGCGTGTTCCGCGACGACATGCTGACGACCCATGCCGAGGAGCTCTGCCAGCTCTGGGACGGCAAGACCGAATTCGCCAGCAACACCGTCAACTACACGCTGACCGGCCTGCGGCTCGACATCCAGCTGAAGGGCATGGTCCTGCCGGGCTACGAGGCCGGCTGGGAACGCGTGCTGCTCGCGGTCGAGGACGTGACGGAGCGCGAGACCGCCCGCCGTGCGCTCGCCGTCAGCGAGGAGTATGCGTGCGGCCTCTTCGAGCACTCGCCGGTCTCGCTCTGGGTCGAGGATTTCAGCGCGGTGAAGCAGCTGCTCGATGACGCGCGGGCGCGCGGCATCCAGGACTTTCGCGTCTTCACCGACGTCCACCCGGAGTTCGTGGTCCGCTGCATGAGCGAGATCCGCGTGATCGACGTCAATCGCCATACGCTCGAGCTCTTCGCCGCCCCTGACAAGCCGACGCTCCTTAACGGCCTGCGGGAGGTGTTCCGCGACGACATGGAGTACCATTTCCGCGAGCAGCTGGTGGACCTCTGGGAGGGCAAGCTCTTCCAGCAGCGCGAGGTGGTGAACTGCGCGCTCGACGGCAGCGAGCTCCACGTCCACATGCAGTTCTCGGTGCTGCCCGGCTTCGAGCGCGACTGGTCGCTCGTTCAGGTCGCGCTGACCGACATCACCGCGCGGAAGAAGGCGGAGGCCTACCTCGAATATCTCGGCAAGCACGACGTGCTGACGAAGCTCTACAATCGGTCCTTCTATGTCGACGAGCTGAACCGGCTCGAGCGCAAGGGGCCGCAGCCGGTGACGATCATCATCGCCGACCTAAACGGCCTCAAGACGCTGAACGACACGCTCGGGCACGGCGCCGGCGACGCGCTCTTGCGCAGAGCAGGGGAAGTGCTGAACGAGCTCGTCGAGCCGCCGGCCCACGCAGCCCGCATCGGCGGCGACGAGTTCGCGATCATCCTGCCCGGCCCGGATTCCGCCGGCGGCGAGGCGGCTCTCGAAAAGCTCGGGCGGCTGATCGACCTCAACAACCAGTTCTATTCCGGTGTGACGCTGAGTTTTTCGGTGGGGACCGCGACGAGCGGCCCGGGCGAGCGGCTGGAAGCGGTGGTGAAGCGCGCCGACGGTCTCATGTACGAGGCGAAGCGGGCCCACTATGCCGCAGCCGGGCTCGACCGCCGGCGGTCGGGCTGACGGCGCAGGGGCAAGTCAGCGCGCACGCGCTCACGCGTCGACGTCTCCCTCGACCTGGCCGCGGCGCTGCAGCCAGATCGCGGCCAGCCAGATGAACATCGCCCAGGCCGATCCGATCGCCCACCCCGCGAGCACGTCCGTCGGCCAGTGCACGCCGAGATAGACCCGGCTCACCCCGACGAGCAGGGTCAGGAGCACTGACATCCCGAGGAAGAACGCCTTCACCCGGCGGCCGACCTGCAGCCTGGTCAGGAGGATGCCGAGGGTCAGGAACGTGACGGCGGCGAGGGTCGCGTGCCCGCTCGGGAAGCTCGCCGTGTAGACCTCCGCGCCGTGCGGCACGAGATCCGGTCGCAAACGCTCGAAGACGAGCTTGAGGCCGTAGCTCAGCATGGTCCCGCCGGCGACGGCGACGAGCACCAAGAGCGCGGCATGCCGCTTGCGGATCATCAGCAGGTAGATGATGACCGACAGGGTCGCGAGCGTGATGAAGAAGTTGCTCCCGAGCGCGGTGATGTCGCGCATCATCTCCTCGAACCAGAGCGGCCCGAGCGGGTCCGTCGGGTCCGCAGGATTGCGGAGCGCGAGGATGACGGCACGGTCGAACGCCTCGGTCGACCCTTCGCCGACCGCCTCCGCAAGTTCCAGGAACCCCCACGCGCCGCCGGCGATCCCGAGCAGGATGGCCAGGGTGACGATCTCGGCACGTGCCAGCGCGAGGCTGCGGCGGAAGAGAAGGGCGCCCTGATTGAAATAGGTGTTCATTCGGCCTGTCCGTCCTTCGAGGGTCTACCCGCGGCAGCGGCGCCTGCGGAGGTCCGGCGCCTTGAAATGCCCGGCCCGTCGCCGTAGCAGGACACCGATTGCTCGTTGAGCGGGATGATTGCGATGATCGACAGTCCGGCGCCCGCCGGCGGCCTTCCACTGCTGAAGGCGGTGGCCCGGATCCCGCTGCTGCCGGCACTGATCCTGCTCGCCCTCGCCCTCGCACTGCTCGTTCCCGGCGTGACCGACCTGCCGCTGACGGATCGTGACGAAGCGCTGTTCGTGCAGGCAACCCGTCAGATGCACGAGACCGGAGGCTATTTCGACATAAGGTTCCAGGACGAGCCACGGTACAAGAAGCCGATCGGCATTTATTGGTTGCAGGCGGCCGCCACGGCGCCCTTCGGCGGGGCCGACGCACCGCTCTGGGCTTACCGTCTGCCGTCGCAGGCCGCGGCCGTCGGATCGGTCCTGCTCACCTACCTGATCGGCGCGATCCTGTTCGGCCGGGGTGCCGGCCTCGTCGGCGCGATGCTGTTCGCGTCGACGATCCTTCTCGGCGTGGAGGCGCGTCTCGCCAAGACCGACGGCGTGCTCCTGTTCATCGTGCTCGCGGCACAGGCCGTGCTGGCCGCCGCATGGATGCGCGTCCGCTCCGAACGAACGTCGGCACGCGCGGCGGCGGGCGGGGTCGAGCCGGCCGGCGGCGCCCTCCCGATGTGGGCCGTCGTGACGTTCTGGGTGGCCGTAGGTCTCGGCATTCTGGTCAAGGGGCCGGTCATCCTGCTGATCTCGGGGCTCACCTTGGCGGCCCTCCTCCTGGCGGCGCGCTCGTTCGCCCTTGCAAGCATGCTGCGGCCGCTCTGGGGCCTCCTGATCGTCGTCCTCCTCGTCGCGCCCTGGCTGGTCGCGATCGGCATCGCCTCCGACGGCGCCTTCTTCCGGGAAGCGCTCGGTCGCGACTTTCTCGGCAAGATCGCCACGGCGCAGGAGCGCCACGGCGCGCCGCCGGGCGCCTATCTCCTTGCCTTTCTGGGGACGGCGTGGCCGATGGTCCCGTTCGTGCTGCTCGCCTCTCCGCAGATGCTCCGGCGCTGGCGCGAGCCCGCCATCCTCTTCTGCCTGCTCTGGATCGTGCCGGCCTGGGTCGCCTTCGAAGCCGTTCCGACCAAGCTGCCGCATTACGTGCTTCCGCTCTATCCCGCTTTGGCTATCCTTGCCGGCGCTGCACTCGTGAGGGGCGGGGCCGCCGCGTTGCGGGGGTGGGTGAGGGCGCTCGCCATCCTGCTGCCGCTGGCGCCGGCCGTCCTCGGGGCGGCTGCGATCGGGCTGCTGTTGTTCGTCGAGCGCCGGCTGCCGGCCTGGACCGACCTGTCGCTGCTCGCCGCCATCCTCGCCTCGGTCTGGGCCGCCCGCGCGTTCTGGCGGGATCGGCTGCAGGCCGCCGTGATCTCCGCCGTCGCCGCCAGCATGGCGCTTCAGGCGGGCGTCTATGCCTTCGCCCTGCCGGCCTTCCAGACGGTGTGGCTGAGCCCGCGCATCGTCGCCGAGGCGCGGCGGGCGACCGGCTGCGAGGCCGTGACCCTCGCCGCCGCCGGCTACACGGAGCCGAGCCTCGTCTTCTTCGCCGGCACGGGAACCCGGCTGGGGACGCCGCAGGCCGCGGCGGAGTGGCTTGCCGAGCGCCACGGCGAGTGCGCACTGGCGGCGATCGAAGGAGCACAGGCGGCCGTCTTCCACGACGCGGCCGCCGGGCTCGCGCTCGAGCCGGAACAGGTCGGGGCGGTGGACGGCTTCAACTACAACCGGGGCCGGTCGGCGACGATCCTGCTGTACCGGGCCGCCGGGCAACCCTGACATGGGGCGTTCGGCGTACGGCGAGCGCGCGGCCGCACTCTACCGGCGCGGCCTGCAC
>JAEZEK010000092.1 GCA_023417735.1 Pseudomonadota bacterium
GTCCCGGAGCTCGAAGGAGACGCGGCCGGTGAGGCCGGCCTCGGCCGCGCGCTCGCTGGACACCCGGTGCTGCTCGGAGGACAGCGTGACGCCGGTGACGCGGGCGCCGGTCATCTCGGCGATGGAGAGGCCGAGCCCGCCCCACCCCGAGCCGATGTCGAGGACGTCCATGTCCGGGCCAAGGAGCAGCTTCGCCGCGATGTGCCGCTTCTTGGCCCATTGCGCCTCGTCGAGCCCAGTCTCCGGCGTTTCGAAATAGGCGCAGGAATACTGCATGTCGCGATCGAGGAAGAGGCGATAGAGCCGCTCGTCCAGATCGTAGTGATGGGCGACGTTGCGGCGGGCGCGAAAGAGGTCGTTGTGCTGGACCGCGCGCCGCTTCAAGTAACGCAGCCTGGCGACGAACTCCATCCAGGGCGAAGGCCGCCGCCCCTGCCAGTTGTCGTTGACGAGCAGGAGGAAATCGATGGCGCGGCCGGGAGCGAAATCGAGCTCGCCGGCCATGTAGGCCTCGCCGATACCGAGCTCCGGGTTCCTGAGCACGGCCCATTCGGCGGCCTTGGCATGGAAGTTGAGGTTGGCCGCGCGCCCCGCGCCGTCCCCGATGACGGTCCGGCTGCCGTCGGCCCATTTGACGTTCAGGGATCCCCTTCGAATGGCACTCCGGAGGAGTGTTCGAAGCAACGGGTTCATCCGCACTCTCCGGTCGGCGTGAGCGGCTTCCGACGCGTCGTTCACCGAAAGCTATGCGCCACGTCCCCGGTCTGCAAGCCGTCGAACGAAACCGGCCGCGAGAACGAAAAAGGGCGCCCCGCAGGGCGCCCTTTGATGTCCGGTGCGGGTCCGGCGGGTCAGGCCGCTTCGCCCTCGCCTTCGGCCTCGGGAGACTCTTCGAACTCGTCCTCGAGCTCCGGCTCCTCGAAGGCCTGGCGGCGGGTGAGGTCCTCGCCGCGCGCCTGGCGGGCAGCCTCGTCGGCGCTGCGGGCGACGTTGATCGTGACCGGCACCTCGACCTCGGGGTGGAGGGAGATCAGCAGCTCGTGCAGCCCGATCGTCTTGATCGGACGGTCGAGCCGAACCTGCTGGCGCTCGATGCTGAAGCCGCTCCCGCTCGCCAGCTCGGCGATGTCGCGGGTCGCGACCGAGCCGTAGAGCTGGCCGGTCTCGCCCGCCTGCCGGATCACGGTGAAGGTCTGGCCGGAGAGCTTCTCGGCGACGGCCTCCGCCTCCTTCTTCGCTTCGAGGTTGCGGGCCTCGAGCTGGACCTTCTCGCGCTCGAAGCGCTTGCGGTTCTGGTCGGTCGCACGGAGCGCCTTGTTCTGCGGCAGCAGAAAGTTCCGCGCGAAGCCGTCGCGCACGCGCACCACGTCGCCCATCTGCCCGAGCCGGGCGATGCGCTCCAAAAGAATCACTTCCATTTCGTTCTCCTTGCTGTCCCGCCGCAGCGGTTAGGGGCGGCGCCTCGCCGCCCCAGCCTCAGCCGCGCATGCCGCGGCCGGTCACTTGATCACGTAGGGGAGCAGGCCCAGGAAGCGGGCGCGCTTGATCGCCTTGGCGAGCTCGCGCTGCTTCTTGGCGGAAACCGCCGTGATGCGCGAAGGGACGATCTTGCCCCGCTCGGAGATGTAGCGCTCCAGGAGCTTGACGTCCTTGTAGTCGATCTTCGGCGCGCCTTCGCCGGAGAACGGGCAGGTCTTGCGGCGACGATGGAACGGACGCCGCGTCGGAAGCTGTGCGATATCGACCATCGATCCTACTCCTCGTCGTCCCGGCGCCGTTCGCGGTCGCGGCGGCGGCGCTCGTCCCGCTCCTTCTTCTGCATCTGGGCCGAGGGCTCGTCCTCGTGCTCCTCGACGCGGATCGTCAGGAAGCGGATCACGTCCTCGTTGATCCCCATCTGGCGCTCCATCTCGGCGACCGCCTCGTGCGGCGCCTCGATGTTCATCAGCGTGTAGTGCGCCTTCCTGTTCTTGGCGATGCGGAAGGAGAGGCTCTTCAGGCCCCAATATTCGGTCTTGCCGATCGATCCGCCGGCCGCCTCGATGACGCCCCGGTACTGCTCGACGAGCTCGTCGACGCGCTGTCCCGACACGTCCTGACGTGCCAGGAACACATGCTCGTACAATGCCATTACGATGTTGCCTTTCCTGTTCTGCCGGCCTGGCGCGGAGCCTCGTCGAAGCCTTGGGCGGGCAGAACCCGCGGGAAAGGCCGTGACGTCTTCGAGAGCGGAGACACGGGAAACCGGACCCCTTGCGGGTCCCGCGGGGCAAGCCCCGCCTTCCGTTCAGCCCCCGGCCGAAGCCGAGCGTGGCGCTCTTATAGGGATGATCCGGGCGAATACAAGGCGAAAGGCCGGGTCAGTCGCCCTGGCCGGGCTCCGGGGTGAAGTACTTGTCGAACTTGCCGGCCTCGCCGTCATGGGCCTTGGCGTCCTCCGGCGGCTCGCGCTTCACGGTGATGTTCGGCCACTTGTCGGCATAGTCGGCGTTGAGGGCGAGCCACTGGTCGAGGCCCGGCTCGGTGTCCGGCCGGATCGCGTCGGCCGGGCATTCCGGCTCGCAGACGCCGCAGTCGATGCACTCGTCCGGATGGATGACGAGCATGTTCTCGCCCTCGTAGAAGCAGTCGACCGGACACA
>JAEZEK010000121.1 GCA_023417735.1 Pseudomonadota bacterium
GCAGGTGCGTGCGAACGCGCGACGGCTCGGGCGCTGACGCGGCTCTCCGACGGCGGGCGGCCCCGGACGCCGGAGCGGCCCCACCGGGTCAGTCCAGGCGTTCGCGCTCCCGCTCGGTCGGGCCGCGCGGCTTGACCCAGGAGGGCTCCTCCTCGGTCTGGTACTCCTCGAGCCGGTGGAAGGCGTCCCGGAGCGCCTCCGACCAGGCGTTCGAGAGCATGCGGAAATAGGCGTCGTCGGCCTGGAGCCGGCGCTGCTCGCCGACGGCGAGCGTGTCCTTCCGGTAGATCAGGAGATCGATCGGCATGCCGACGGAGAGGTTCGAGCGCAGCGTCGAATCGAAGGAGACGAGGAGCAGCTTCGCCGCCGTCCCCATGCGCATGTCGGGCTTGGCGACGCGGTCGATGATCGGCTTGCCGTATTTGTGCTCGCCGATCTGGAAATAGGGCGTGTCCTTCGTCGCCTCGATGAAATTGCCTTCCTGGTAGATCTGGAAGAGCCGGGGCGTGTCCTCCGCGATCTGGCCGCCGAGGATGAAGGAGGCCGAGAAGAGGCCGGGGTTCTGGTCGATCGCCGCCTGGTCGATGCGCTGCACCTCGCGGATCGTCTCGCCGACGAGCCGCGCCGCCTGGAACATGGTGGTGACGGTCATCAGCGACGGATGGTCGGGGTCGCCGCCGCGGTCGACGCCCTCGTTGAGAAGGCTGACGACGGACTGCGTGACGGCGAGGTTGCCGGCCGAGAGCAGCACGATGACGCGGTCGCCCCTGCGCTCCCAGACATGCATCTTGGAGAAGACGGCGATGTTGTCGACGCTCGCGCTGGTGCGCGTGTCGGAGGCGAAGACGATGCCCCGGTCCAGTCTCAGCGCGACGCAATAGGTCAAAGGGGAACTCCTCTCCGGCAGCCTATTGCTGCTGTTGCTGGACGACGACGTTGACATCGAGCCTCTCGCCCCCGCCGCCGCGGCGCACGCCGGTGATCGGCGCCGCCGAGGGGGCATCGAGACCGCAGGCGAGCCGGACGTAATGCTCGGTCGGGCAGATCCGGTTGGCGGCGTCGAAGCCGACCCAGCCGAGATCCTCGACCCAGGCTTCCGCCCAGGCGTGGTGCGCGGCCTCCAATTCCTCGGTCGCGAGATGCAGATAGCCGGTCACGTAGCGCGCCGGAATGCCGAGGCGTCGGGAGGCGGCGACAAAGATGTGGGTATGGTCCTGGCACACGCCCGAGCGGCGCTCGAACGCCTCGGCCGCGGTCGTGCCGGCATGCGTGGCGTCGGTGTCGTAGGCGACGTGGCCGGCGATCCCCTCCAGGAGCGCGTGGAGCTTGGCGAGCGTCGTCGCGCCCTGGATGCCGTGCGCGAAGGCCTCCATCTCCGGCGAGACCGCCGTCAGCGGCGTGGAGCGCAGGAAGACCGCGGGGCTCGCCGCCTCCTCGGGCGTGCCGACGAGGCCGCCCCGATCCTCGGTCTCCACCAGCCCGGCCGCCGTGACGGCCCATTCGGAATGCGGCTCGGCGCTCGCCACCAGATGCGTCCGGTTGCCGAAGCCGTCGGTGTAGTCCGCCGCCGTCTCCAGGCCGGGCGCCTCGAGGCGCCACTCGAGGATCCGCTGCATGCGGTTGCCGGCCGGCGTCAGCCGCAGCCTGTGGACGGCGAACGAGCCCGGCGCGGCGTAGGCGTAGCGGGTGGTGTGGCGGATCGCGAGCAGCATCCTTCAGCCGAAATTGTAGTCGCTGGAGAGCGCGGCCGTGACGCCGTTGTTGCGCGACAGGAAGTCCGTCAGGAACTCGTGCAGGCCCTGCTGGAAGATGGCCTCCATGCGCGTCCCGCAGAGCATCGCGCGGGTGTCGGCGATGACGTCTGCGCAGGGCGCGCGCTCGCCGTAGCAGGCGCCGAGCCCTTCGGCCGTGTCGGACAGCCAGTCGTAGCAGAAGCGCAGCGAGCGCGGCATTTCGGGCCTGAGGATGAGGAATTCCGCGACGTTCCAGGCGCGGTAGCCGCCGCTGAAGACGTGGCGGTAGGAGCGGTGGGCGGAGACGGAACGCAGGATCGTCTCCCACTGGAAGGTGTCGATCTCGCCCCCGACCGGATGGTTGATCGGCAGGAGGATGAAGTACTTCACGTCCATGATGCGGGCGGTGTTGTCCGCGCGCTCGATGAAGGCGCCGAGCTGGCTGAAATAATAGGTGTCGTCGCGCAGGATGGTGCCGAGGAGCGCGCCGCGGAACAGCGCGGTGCGCTGGCGCACCCAGTCGAGGAAGTCCGGCAGGCGCGCCGTGGTGACCTGGCCGGGGTCGATCTGGCCGAAGCCGAGCCAGGTCGAGTTCATCGCCTCCCACATGTCGCGCGTGATCTTGGTGCGCACGAAGCGGGCGTTGTCGCGCGCCATCCTGAGGCAGGAGCGGACGGAGGAGGGGTTGTCCTCGTCGAAGAGGAGGAAGGCGAGGACGGTGTCGTCGCTGATCCGGTCGCCGTGCTTCCCGGCGTAGGCGTCGACCGCGCCGGCGCTCTGCAGCGTCGAGCGCCATTCCTCGCCGTGGCCGTCGCCGCTCGTCAGCGCCATCCGGAACCCGGCCTCGGCGAGCCGCGCCATGTTCTCCGCCCGCTCCATGTAGCGCGACATCCAGAACAGGCTGCTCGCGGTGCGCCCCAGCATGTCAGTCCCTCAGCACCCAGGTGTCCTTGGTGCCGCCGCCCTGGGACGAGTTCACGACCAGCGAGCCCTTCTTGAGCGCGACGCGCGTGAGGCCGCCGGGCACGAGCCGCACGCGGTCGCTGACGAGCACGAAGGGGCGGAGGTCGACGTGGCGCGGCGCCAGCCCGCTCGCGGTGAAGGCGGGGCAGGTGGAGAGCGCGAGGGTCGGCTGCGCGATGTAATTGTCGGGGCGCTCCTCGATCTTGCGCCGGAAGGCGGCGAGCTCCTTCCGGCTCGCGGACGGGCCGATCAGCATGCCGTAGCCGCCCGAGCCGTGAACCTCCTTCACCACCAGCTCGCCGAGATGGGCGAGCACGTGGGCGCGCTCGTCCGAGATCCCGCAGCGGTAGGTCGGCACGTTCTGGAGGATCGGGCGCTGGCCGGTGTAGAAGCGGATGATCTCGGGCACGTAGGCGTAGATCGCCTTGTCGTCGGCGATGCCGGTGCCCGGCGCATTCACGATCGTCACGCGCCCGGCGCGGTAGAGGTCGATCAGGCCGGGGACGCCGAGGGTGGAATCCGGCCGGAAGGTGAGCGGGTCGAGGAAGTCGTCGTCGATGCGGCGGTAGATGACGTCGACGCGGGCGCGGCCGCGCGTGGTGCGCATGTAGAGATGGCCGTCGTCGACGAAGAGGTCCTGCCCCTCGACGAGCTCCACGCCCATCTGGTCGGCGAGGAAGGAGTGCTCGAAGAAGGCCGAGTTGAAGATGCCCGGCGTCATGACCACGATCGTGGGCTCGCCGCTGCAGGCGGCCGGCGCCACGGCGGCGAGCGTCTGGCGCAGGAGCGCCGGGTAGTCGCTGACCGGCGCGATGCGGTGGCTGGCGAAGAGGTCCGGGAAGAGGTGCATCATCGCCTCGCGGTTCTCCAGCATGTAGGAGACGCCCGACGGCGTGCGCAGATTGTCCTCCAGCACGTAGAACTCGTTCTCGGCGACGCGCACGATGTCGACGCCGATGATGTGGCTGTAGACGCTCAGCGGCGGGTCGAAGCCGATCATGGCGGGCTGGAAGGCGGCGTTGCGGTAGACGAGCTCGGCCGGGATGCGCCCGGCGCGGATGATCTCCTGGCGGTGGTAGATGTCGTAGATCAAGGCGTTGAGGGCGCGGACGCGCTGCTCGATCCCGCGCTCCAGCAGGCGCCATTCCGACGCCGAGACGATGCGGGGAACGAGGTCGAAGGGGATCAGGCGCTCGAGCGCATCGTCGGATCCGTAGACCGAGAAGGTGATGCCGAGGCGGCGGAAGATCGTCTCGGCTTCCTGCTGCTTGCGCTTCAGGAGCTCGCGCGGCTGCCGCGCGATCCACTCGTGCAGCCGGGCATAGGGCGGCCGGACCGTTCCGTCGCAGCCCGACATCTCGTCGAACGGCCGCGCCGCGCTCCGCCCGGAGATCTGAACCTGGTCCAAGTCCGCCGATCCCCCTCCCATCCGCGAAAGGTTATCGAAGGGGAAACCGCGGGTCACGCACAAAGAAGCGCCGCGTCGCGCCCAGATCGGCGGCAGGGGAGGCGGCAGCTGGGGAGGCGACGGCGGCCGGCGCTCGTCCGCCCGTCACGGCCGGGGGAAGGGCTCCGGCGAGGGGGGGCGCCCGCCGGAGCAAGGTGGTTCGGTGCCCCGCCGGCTCGCGATCCGGCAGGGCTCGTTGTCGCGTCAGAGCGCGCGCCGGCTCAGAGCGAGGCGGGGCGCTTCGGCAGGCCGAGGGCCTCCTGGGCCGCCCAGACGTACTTCATGTCGACGTAGTCGCGCCATTCGAGGTTCTCCGGCACGGCGCCGGTCATCTTCTGGACGTCGATGAACTCGTCCATGTTCTCGGCATTCACGAACCCGCCATCCGGGCTGATCTGCTCGAGCTCGATGTCGTACTGCTCCTCGAAGGCCGGCGGGACGTCGAAGCCGAAGTCGCGCACGATCTTGTAGGCCTCGTCCTTGTGGGCCGGGTCGAACAGCCATTGGCGCGCCCGGATGTCCGCGAGCGTGTAGGCGTAGACGGCGTCCTCATTGGCGTCGATGAAGCTCTGCAGGGCGGCATAAGCTTCCTGCGGCGAGTCGGTGAGCTCCTTGAAGAGGAACTTGCCGCCGGCCTCGACCAGGCCGCCCTCGTGGCGCGGGAACAGGCTGGCCGCGTCGAGCTGCCCCGCCAGGATCGCGCCGAGGCGGGTGTCGGAGGCGCCGGTGATCGGCACGAACTCCACGTCGGACTCGTCCACGCCGAGCTTCTTCAGGATCTGACGCTGGATCCAGGTGTTGCGGTTCTGGAGCGAGCCGCCGGAGATCTTCGCGCCCTTCAGGTCCTCGGGCCCTTCGATGCCCTTGCGCACGCCCATGATCCAGAATTCCTTCTGGCGGAAGATGCTGATGACCTTGATCGGCACCCCGCTCGCTGCCGAGGCGCCCATCCACTCGTCGGTGTCGTTGTGGCCGATGTCGACGCTGCCGCCGATGAGGCCCGCGACGTTCTGGTCCGACAGGATGTACTCGACCTCGTCGAAGCCGACCTCCTCGAAATAGCCCTGCGCCTGCGCAATGGTGAGCGGCCAGGCCGGAATGTAGTTCTGGTTGTAGGTGCTGTAGCGGAGCTTCTTGAGATTGGACTTGATGTTCTTCATGTCCGGCGTCGTGTCCTGGGCACGGGCGCCGTTGGTGGTGGACGCGGCGATCATCATGCCGAGGATGCCGCAGCCGCCGAGCTTCAGGAACTCGCGGCGCTTGACCCAGTTGCGGTGCTCGGTATTCGAAAGTTCCATCTTTCTCATCGAGGTTCCCTTCCCTAGTTGCCTTCGTCGATTCACCTTGTTGCCGGTGATTGCCCGGCGGCGCGGAAC
>JAEZEK010000114.1 GCA_023417735.1 Pseudomonadota bacterium
GCGATGCCCTGGGAGGCAAAGGCTTCGTTGAGCTCGATCACGTCGAAATCCGATGGCTTGAGGCCGAGCCGGGCGCACAGCTTCTTCGACGCCGGGGCCGGGCCGATGCCCATGATACGCGGCGGCACGCCGGCGGCCGCGCCGCCGAGGATGCGCGCGATCGGGGTGAGGCCGTACTTCTTCACCGCGGCTTCCGAGGCGACGATGAGCGCCGCCGCACCGTCGTTGACGCCCGAGGCGTTGCCGGCGGTCACCGTGCCGCCCTCCTTCCTGAAGGGCGTCGGCAGCTTGGCCAGCGTCTCCACCGTCGTGCCGGCGCGCGGATGCTCGTCCGTGTCGACGACGACCGGGTCGCCCTTGCGCTGCGGGATCGAGACCGGCGTGATCTCCTTGCCGAGGCGGCCGTTCTTCTGCGCCGCGACCGCCTTGTCCTGGCTGCGCACGGCAAAGGCGTCCTGGTCGGCGCGGCTGACATTGAAGTCGGCGGCGACATTCTCGCCGGTCTCGGGCATGGAATCGACGCCGTACTGCTGCTTCATGAGCGGGTTGACGAAGCGCCAGCCGATTGTCGTGTCGTGGATGTCGGCGCTGCGCTGGAAGGCCTGCTCGGCCTTGCCCATGACGAACGGCGCGCGCGACATGGATTCCACGCCGCCGGCGATCGCCAGCTCGATGTCGCCCGCCTTGATCGCGCGGCTGGCCGCGCCGACCGCGTCGAGGCCGGACGCGCAGAGCCGGTTGATCGTGCTGCCCGGAACCGTCTCCGGCAGGCCGGCGAGAAGCGCCGCCATGCGCGCGACGTTGCGGTTGTCCTCGCCGGCCTGATTGGCGCAGCCGAGGAACACCTCGTCGATCGCCTCGCGGATCGCCGGATGCCGCTCCGCGAGCGCCCGCACCGGGATCGCCGCGAGGTCGTCCGCCCGCACCTTCGCGAGCGACCCGCCATAGCGGCCGATCGGGGTGCGCACAGGGTCGCAGATGAAGACGTCGCGGGTCGCTGCCATCGGGGAATGCTCCAGCCAGCCGCAGACCCCTGGGCGGGGTTCGGCCGGGACCGCCGGCCCCCCGCCGAAACGGGAGGTGCGGCTCATCCCGTCCCGCGTCCAGATAGGCGCTGGACGCCTGGAGGTCCATGCGGATCAGGTGCCGGCCGGAGCCTCGTCCGCGCTCGTCCTCTCGCCGCGCAGCACGACGTAGATCGCCGGGATGACGATGACGGTGAGGAGCGTGGAGGAGGCGAGCCCGAACAGGAGCGAGATCGCCAGCCCCTGGAAGATCGGGTCGAACAGGATCACCGCCGCGCCGATCATGGCGGCGATCGCGGTGAGCAGGATCGGCTTGAACCGGATCGCGCCGGCCTCCAGCAGCACGTCGACGAGCCGGCGGTTCTCCCGCGGTGCGTGGCGGATGAAATCGACGAGCAGGATGGAGTTTCGCACGATGATGCCGGCGAGCGCGATGAAGCCGATCATCGAGGTGGCGGTGAACGGCGCGGCGAACAGCCAGTGCCCGAGCATGATGCCGATGAAGGTGAGCGGGATCGGCGTCAGGATGACGAGCGGCAGCTTGAACGAGCCGAACTGCGCGACGACGAGGATGTAGATGCCGAGCATGGCCACTGCGAAGGCCGCGCCCATGTCCCGGAACGTGACCCAGGTCACCTCCCATTCCCCGTCCCAGAGGAGCGTCGGCGCGGATTCGTCGCCGGGCTGGCCGTGGAGGCGGATCTCCGGTTTCGGCACGTCGCCCCATTCGACGCGGTCGAGCGCCGCGGCGACCTCCATCATGCCGTAGAGCGGCGCCTCGAAATCGCCGGCGAGCTCCCCGGTGATCATCTCGGCCGCCCGCCCGTCGCGGCGGTAGACCGGGAACGAGGCTTGCTCGCGGACCGGGCGGACGACGTCGCCGAGCTCGACCACGCTGCGGTCGCCCGGCAGGATGTTCGCCGGCACCGGCGTCGCCAGCGCGCGCTCGTCGAGCACCTTCTCCGCCTTGCCGCGGGACAGCCGGATCGGGATCGGGGTCCGCCCGCTGCCGCGATGCGAGTAGCCGACGGTGGCGCCGCCATAGAGCGTCCGGATCGTGTCGTAGACGTCGCGGTGGTCGACGCGGTGGAACTCCAGGTCGTCCTCGGCGATCCTGAGGCGGATGCGCTCGCTCGGCGTGCCGAAGGAATCGTCCACGTCCACGACGAACGGCACCATGCCGAAGGCCTCGCGCACCTTTCCCGCGACCGCGCGGCGGGTTTCGGCGTCGGGCCCGTAGATCTCGGCGAGGAGCGTGGCGAGCACCGGCGGGCCGGGCGGCGGCTCGACGACCCGGACCGCTGTCCCCTCCGGCGCCTCCAGGGCGCCGAGGCGCTCGCGGATCTCCAGCGCCAGGTCGTGGCTGGCGCGGTCGCGCTCCGCCTTCGGGGTGAGGTTGAGCTGGATGTCGCCATGCTCCGGCTTGCCGCGGAGATAGTAATGGCGGACGAGGCCGTTGAAGTTGAACGGCGCGGCCGTGCCGGCATGGGTCTGGAACGACAGGATGTCCGGCATGTCGGCGAGCCGGGCGGCCGCCGCCTGCAGCATGCGGTCCGTGTCCTCGACGGAGGCGCCCTCCGGCAGGTCGATGACGATGGCGAGCTCGGCCTTGTTGTCGAACGGCAGGAGCTTCACCGTCACCGCCTTCGTGTAGAACAGCGTGAGCGCCGCCACCGTCGCGATTCCGACCAGGATCAGGAAGAGCCACGAGCGCCCGCGGCTCGCCAGGACCGGCGCGGCAGCCGCCCGGTAGGCGCGGCCGAGCACGCCGCCTTCGCTCCCGCCGTGCCCGTCTGCGTGTGCGCCGTGGGCGGCCGCGCCGCCGAGGCGCAGCATCAGCCAGGGCGTCACCGTGACCGCCACGAAGAACGAAAAGATCATCGCGGCCGAGGCGTTGGCCGGGATCGGGCTCATGTAGGGGCCCATCAGGCCGGACACGAAGAGCATCGGCAGGAGCGCCGCCACCACCGTGAGCGTCGCGACGATGGTCGGGTTGCCGACCTCGGCGACCGCCTCGATCGCGGCCTGGATCCGGCTGCGGCCGTCGCGCATCGCCCAGTGCCGCGCGATGTTCTCGATCACGACGATGGCGTCGTCGACCAGGATGCCGATCGAGAAGATGAGCGCGAACAGGCTGACCCGGTTGAGCGTGTAGCCCATCAGCCGCGCCGCGAAGAGCGTGAGCAGGATCGTGACCGGGATCACGACCGCCACGACGAGCGCCTCGCGCCAGCCGATCGCGAGCCACACCAGGAGCACGATCGAGACGGTCGCGAGCCCGAGATGGAAGAGCAGCTCGTTCGCCTTCTCGTTCGCCGTCTCGCCATAGTCGCGGGTGACGTGGACGGCCACGTCCTCGGGCACGATGCGTCCGCGCACCGTTTCGACCTGCGCCAGGACGTGCTCGGCGATCGCGACCGCATTGGCGCCCGCGCGCTTGGCGACCGCAACGGAGACCGCGGGGACGCGGACGAGCGTGCCGTCGGCCGCGCGCTCGAGATGCGAGACCCGCGCCTCCGCCGGCTCGGTGACGAGTTCCACGTCGGCGAGGTCGCGGACATAGACGGGGCGTTCGTCGCGGCTCGTGACGAGCAGGCTGCCGATCTCCTGCATGCCCTGCAGCGTCTGGCCGGCGACCAGCCCGATCTGCCCGCCGCCGTCGCGCACGCGCCCGGCCTGGAAGGTGCGGTTGGCGCCCTCGATCTTGGCGGCGAGCTGCTGCAGCGTCACCCCGTAGAGCGCGAGCTTCTCCGGGTCGGGATCGATCCGGATCTCCTCGGCCTGTTCGCCGACGACGTAGGTCAGCCCGACGTCCTCGAGCTTGGCGATCTCGACCCGGAGCTCGCGGGCGAGGCGGGTGAGGGCGTTCGCGCTCCAGCGATCGGCGACCTCCGGCTTCGGCGCGAGCGTGAGCACCACGATCGCGACGTCGTCGATGCCGCGGCCGACGATCAGCGGCTCGGGAATGCCGACTGGGATGCGGTCCATGTTGGCGCGCACCTTGTCGTGGACGCGCAGGACCGCCGCATCGGCGCTGGTGCCGACCTCGAAGCGCGCGGTGACAAGCGCGCCGTCGTCCTCGGTCTGGGAATAGACGTGCTCGACGCCGACGATGCCCTTCACGATCGTTTCGAGCGGCTCCGTCACGAGCTTGACCGCGTCCTCCGCCTTCAGCCCCTCGGCGCGGACGTGGATGTCGATCATCGGCACGGAGATCTGCGGCTCCTCCTCGCGCGGCAGCGTGGCGAGCGCGACCAGCCCGAAGGCGAGCGAGGCCAGCAGGAAGAGCGGCGTCAGCGGCGAGGCGATGAAGGTGCGGGTGAGGCCGCCGGCAATCCCGAGCTTCATGGCGTGACGACCCGGTCGCCGTCGCGGATCCCGGCGAGGATCTCCAGCCGCGGCCCGTCCGGCGTCTCGATGCGCTCGCCGACGAGGAGGCCACGTCCGTCTCGCCGCCGTCGCGGCGGAGCCGGACGAAATCGATGCCGGATCGCGTCGCCACGGCATCCACGGGCACGGCCACGACCTCCCGCGTGCCCACCGGCACCCGGA
>JAEZEK010000135.1 GCA_023417735.1 Pseudomonadota bacterium
GTGCAGGCGCGGCAGGGCCCGGCGGAGCCGCCGACGACGCGGGGCCCGCGCCTTCGGATGCCGGCGACCCTGCCGGCGCGGCCGATGCCGACGAACCGGCAGGCGGCGTCCCCGATGCCGCGAATGGTGGACAGAATTGAACCGAGGCGCTATATCCCAATCGCCTGATGCGCCGGGGCGCAGCGGGCGTATAGCTGTTTGCGGAATTTGAATCGATACGGCGGGCGCCGCATGCGTCCGCGGACGATCATTCCGACCTGAACATTCGGCATCGGCGGAGAAAGGAACGGAATCACGTGCAGGTCATCGTCAGGGACAACAACGTCGACCAGGCTCTGAAGGCTCTGAAGAAGAAGATGCAGCGCGAAGGCATCTTCCGCGAGATGAAGCTCCGCAATCATTACGAGAAGCCATCCGAGAAGAAGGCGCGCGAGAAGGCCGAAGCCGTCCGCCGCGCGCGGAAGCTCGCACGCAAGCGCGCCCAGCGCGAGGGCCTCCTGCCCGGCAAGCGCCGCGCGGCGCGCTGATCGCCCGCCGACGCGCAGCGTACCGGCGGCATTGGGAGTTCCAGGATGACGATCGAGCGGACCGGGCCGGCCTTCGTGCCGGCGCGTATCGCCTGCGCTCGGAGCGGACGCTCCATCGCCGCCGCCCTGCTGGCCGCGGCGCTCGTCGCCGGGTGCCAGACGATGACGGCGCCGCCGGTCGACATGACGAATGTCGATCCGACGACCGCCTCCCCAGCGAACATCGAGTCGCTCACGGCGGTCATCCGTCAGAACCCGAACGACGCCAACGCCTACAACGTGCGCGGCGCGGCCTACGGACGCGCCGGCATGTACAAGGAGGCCATGGCCGATTTCGAGGCGGCGCTCCGCCTCGACCCGAGCTTCGGCCAGGCTTATGCGAACCGCGCCCTCGTCCTGCGTCGGCAGGGCAAGCTCCGCGACGCGCTGGCGGACTACAACCGCGCAATCCAGGCCGATCCCGGCTATGCGCCGGCCTATGTTGCGCGCGGCAACATCTATCGCCAGGAGGGCCGCGCCGACCTCGCGCTCGCCGACTACAACACGGCGATCTCCATCAACCCCACGGACGCACAGGCCTTCTACAACCGGGGCCTCGCCAATCAGGCGCTCAACCAGCACCAGACGGCCGTGGAGGACTTCACCACCGCGATCGGCATCTCGCCCGGCGCGGCGGAGCCCTACAACAGCCGCGGTGTGAGCTATCTCGCCCTCGGTGACCCGAAGAGCGCGCTGGACGACATTACCGAATCGCTGAGACGCGACAATCGCAGCTTCCAGGCCTGGGCGAACCAGGGTCTCGCCTACGAGCAGCTCGGCGACCGGCAGAAGGCGTTCACCGCGTTCTCGCGGGCGCTCACCGTCAACGCGAACTACCAGATCGCAGTGGACGGCGCCCGCCGGACCTCGTCGACCCGGGCCTAACCGGCCGGCCGGGGCACGGCCCCGCTCTCTTCCAGGAACTGGAGCACGCGCGGCCAGAGGCCGCGTCTCCAGAGATCGCTGTGGCGCGCTTCCGGCACGATCTGCAGCTCCGCGCGCGGGCCCGCGATCTCGGCGAGCGCCCGCCCGTGCGCGACCGGAATCACTTCGTCCGCCGTGCCGTGCACGATCAGGATGGGCTCGTTCACGCGCCGGATGTGCTCGCGTGAGAGGAACGGGTCCCGCATCAGGAGCGATACCGGCAGCCACGGATAGGTCGCCCCCGCCATGTCGAGCGCAGCCGTGAACGGGGCCTCCAGAACGAGGGCGAGCGCCGGTCGGCGGCTCGCTGCATAGGTAGCTACCGCCGTGCCGAGCGACTCGCCGTGGATCACGATCCGGTCGGTCCGCGCCGCCAGCCAGTCGAACGCCGCGAGCGCGTCCTCGAACAAGGCGGCCTCGCTCGGCTCTCCGCCGCTCCCGGGATAGCCCCGGTAGCTGAAGGCGAGCAGGCCGAACCCGGAATCGAGCACCTGCCGGAAGCGGTCGGCCCGCCCGCTCATGCTCCCGGCATTGCCGTGGAAGTAGAGGAGCGTCGGCTGACCCTCGGCGGCAGGCGCGTACCAGCCGGTCAGCGTCACGCCGTCGCCGCGCTCGATCGTAACGATCTCTACCCGTTCGAGCCCCTTCTCCGCGGGCGTCTCGAGCAGCGTCCCCGGAGCGAAGACGTAGCCTCGCTGAAACGTGTAGAGATAGCCCGCAGCCGCCACGTATCCGGCGACCGGCACCACGATCAGCAGCGTGCCCAGACGCGCCCGCTTCGATGAAGCCCGCAATGTCCCCTCTCCTCCCGCGCGGCGCCGGCGCGGCACGACGGCCGGTCGGCGCTACGGCGGGTTAGGTATCACGGCTTTCCGGGCGCGTCTTGCCGCCCGACGGGCAGGGCTTGCCGGATCCGGTCCCTGTCAGAGGTCGAGCGCGTCGCGCAGGCGCCGGATGTGATCGCGCGCATCGCCGGAGCCGGCCTCGGGATCCCAGTAAAGGGTATGCGTGAAGAACCGCCATTTCAGGAAGCACAGCAGCGGCCTTCGCAACCGGACGGGGACATCCTCTATGCCCGGGCCGAAATTGTCGCGTGCCGGCCCCGAGACAAGATCCCCGAACAGCACGGCGAGCGGCAGATCGTAGATGTTCGTCCAGCGCACGGCTGCGAACAGGGCTGCGTGATGCGGGACCGGCTCGCGCGTACCGCCCGGGCTGTAGAGCATGGTTGCGGACGAGCACGCATCGTTGGCCGTCGGCGGCGAAGTCGCAAGGAGACGCTCACGCTGCATCGTCTCCAGATGGCGCCTGTTCCTGGCGAGCAGGAAATCGGCGTGGGTGAGCGGGCTGCCGAGCGTGACGAAGTCGCTGATCAGCCATCGGTCCGATTCCGACCGCAGGGCATCGAACACCGCGCCCTGCGCCTCACGGTAGTCGGCGAGGGGAAACCCTGCATCGGGCGCGCCGACGAAACGGTCGAGCCGGGCCAGGGCCTCGGCAGCCGCCGGTCCGGGAGGACGATCCTTCGACGGCCCGCACTCCGCCCAGAAGAGAAGGAGCAGGTCGTAGGCCACCACCGCGCCGAGGCTGTGACCAACGATGACGATCCGCCTGTACTCGTCCCTTTCGTGCAGCCTGCGCAGGAGATCGAGGCCGCGCGTACGGACGGCCTGGCGGCGTTCGACGGTTTCGGGTGCGGCTCGAACGTAGCGGGCGACGTCACCGAGATAGGGGACGAGCACCTGATGGATGACGACGCCCAGCACGAGCGCCACACCCGCCGCGAGGAGGCGTGCGACCGTGTCCGGAGCCTCGGCTGCAACGGGCCCGATCATCGTGGCGGCGATGAGCGCGCCGGCGGCGACCGCCGCCGGTGCGCCCAGCCCGACGTCGATGTCGTGGTCGAGCTGCCCTGCCCTCGCCGCCCGCCGCTTTCGAACGAGCAGACACCCGACCCTCACGGCCAGCAGAACGCCTGCCGCCGCGGCAATCCAGAGGAGCACGGCGTAGATGTTCTCGGCCGCGCGGAGGAACGGCTCGCCCGTCACGGATCGCAGCCAAACGACGATCGGGTTGTCGGGTTGCGCTGCGCTCAGGAGGATCAGCGCCGCGGCCGCGACCACTGCCCAGAGGAGGAGCCACGCCGGAACCATCCGTGCCGGAACGGTCCAGGGCGGCCGGAACAGCAGCCCCCGCACCCAGGACCAGAGGTGCTGCAGGGTCGTGCCCTGCATGAGGTCGGCCCAGTAGAACTCGAAGAAGTCGGTGCGGACGTCGCCCGGAGCCTCGTCGGCGAAACCGGCGGTGATCCGCCGCAGCTCGTGGGAGCCGGCGCGGTCGTCGGGCACGATCCATGTCCTTCGGCCCCGACCGGTGCGGCCGAGCGGTTCGTCCCGCCAGACGGCATCGACGAAGCCGTGAAGGGTGTCCATCGGTCGTTGCTCGCCCATACCGTGGATCACCACCACGGCCTGCTTCCGGCGACCGGCTGCAGGCGAGCTGATCGGCGGCTTCGCCATTTCCCCTCCCCGTTCAGAGCGTGAGCCGGATCACCGGTGTCGACGGAAGATCACCCGCCTTCGTCTGGAGCGCCTGCAGTTGCGCCAGCAGGGCGAACGTCATCTTCGTCACGTCACCCGCCTCCACCGGAACGCAGTAGGAGCGGCCGTAATAGGTCACATGCGCGAAGCAGCTCGTCGTCCGGCCCTGGACCACGGTGAGCAGCGCCCCGTCCGGCGTACGGGCCTCCCTGAGCGCAATGCCTCCGCCGCCGCGCAAGAGCAACTCGCCGAGGAACTGGTAGACCCCGTAGAGCGACCGTGGCCGCACCTCGAAGTCGAGGGCAACGCCCGTGGCGGTGAACCATCTCTGTTCGGCCTCCCATCTGTCGGGACCGGCCGTCCCGCCGCAAACCGGATGATAGCGCTCTCGGACATTGAGCGCCTGGTCGAAGCAGAGACGGGCCTCGGTGACCGCGCTTTCCACCACCTTGCCATCGGCCGCGATCTTCCTGACTACGCGCTGCCGCGTCTCCGCGGCCAGCCCCGTGTCGATGGCGAGGTCCACATAGGTCTGAAAGCACTCACCGGACGCGCAGAGGTTCTCCCCGGGCTTGTTCCTGTGCTCCCGGATGCGGCCGCCCTGTTTCTGAACGCGCACGGAATCGGCGAACAGCCAGAACAGGAGCTCGCGAGGATAGCCTTGCCGGACGAACAGGTTCAGCGTCTCGGCCGTGACCGGGGTCATGAGGCCCTTGTAGAACTCCTGCTCCTGGAGAACGGTGACGTCATAGGCCGCATCGGCATTGGCCGTCGCGCCGAACGTGGCGCTGCCGAACGTGACCTGATCCGCCCGGTTCGGACCGATCTGGAAGCTCGGCAGGGCGGCGCCGACCGAAGACTTCGTCGTGGCGGCGATCTTCGGAACAGCCACGAAATTGAGCGGCTGGAAGTAGCTCGCCCGGACGATGTTGAGCAGGATGCCGGTGTTGCGGGCGGCATCGGTCGAGAGATTGCCGGCCAGGACGCGCGGTTCGACCGCGTCGACCACGGCGCAACCGCCGGCGGCGCCTCCCGCCAGGCCAAGGCACAAGCCAACCCGCATGGCGCGGGCGATCCGAGCCATTCCCATCCCTGCCCCCCGCAAGCGCCCCGCTCTCCTGTGCGAGCGTCACGATCTCGTCACACTTATTCGGTGCTGTCAACGATTCTTCAACTAATGCGAGATTTCAGCGGGAGAACCGGCAACGAAAAAGGCCGGGCGCTCGGCCCGGCCTTGGAAGGTGAATCAGGTCGCCTCACCCGAGCGACTTGACGATGTCCTCGGTCATCTTCTTGGCGTCGCCGAACAGCATCATCGTGTTCGGCTTGTAGAACAGCGTGTTGTCGATGCCGGCGTAGCCGGAGCCGAGCGAGCGCTTGATGAAGAGGCAGGTCTTCGCCTTGTCGACGTCGAGGATCGGCATGCCGAAGATCGGGGACGACGGGTCGTCCCGCGCGGCCGGGTTCGTCACGTCGTTCGCGCCGATCACGAAGGCGACGTCGGCCTGCGCGAACTCCGAGTTGATGTCCTCGAGCTCGAACACCTCGTCATAGGGCACGTTCGCTTCGGCGAGCAGCACGTTCATGTGGCCCGGCATGCGGCCCGCGACCGGATGGATGGCGTACTTCACCTCCACGCCCTCGCGCTTCAGCATGTCGCCCATCTCGCGCAGCGCATGCTGGGCCTGCGCGACCGCCATGCCGTAGCCGGGCACGACGATGACCTTCGACGCGTTCTTCATCAGGAAGGCCGCGTCCTCGGCGGAGCCCTGCTTCACCGTGCGGTCGCCGAGATCCTGGGCCCCGGCAACGGTCTCGCCGCCGAAGCCGCCGAGGATCACCGAGATGAACGAGCGGTTCATCCCCTTGCACATGATGTAGCTCAGGATCGCGCCGGACGAGCCGACGAGCGCGCCGGTGATGATGAACGCCGTGTTGCCGAGCGTGAAGCCGATGCCGGCGGCCGCCCAGCCGGAATAGGAGTTCAGCATCGACACGACGACCGGCATGTCCGCCCCGCCGATCGGGACGATGATGAGCGCGCCGAGAACCAGGCTCACCACCACGATC
The DNA here is from genome assembly GCA_023417735.1 of Pseudomonadota bacterium. Classification (GTDB taxonomy): domain Bacteria; phylum Pseudomonadota; class Alphaproteobacteria; order Rhizobiales; family Afifellaceae; genus Propylenella. The sequence goes on from JAEZEK010000135.1 coordinate 6,101, forward strand.
AGCCAGAACACCGCATGGCTCTCGGTCGCCACCAGCGCCACCACGAGGCCGACGAGCAGGATGGCGAGCGCCGCGTTGATCACGTGCCGGGACGGCAGCAGGATCGGCTTGCCGCTCATCCGGCCGTCGAGCTTCAGGAAGGCGATCACGGATCCGGTGAAGGTGATGGCGCCGATCGCGGTGCCGAGGCTCATCTCCACCAGGCTGGCCCCGTGGATCGCGCCCTGCACGCCGATGTCGAAGGCCTGCGGGGCATAGAGCGCCGCCGCCGCGACCAGCACCGCCGCAAGGCCGACCAGCGAGTGGAAGGCGGCGACGAGCTGCGGCATGGCCGTCATCGGGATGCGCCTGGCCACCATCGCGCCGACGCCGCCGCCGAGCCCCAGCGCAATCACCAGGAGCAGCCAGCCGAAGGCGTCGGACGGCGGCGAGGAGAACAGCGTGGTGACCACGGCAATCGCCATGCCGACCATGGCGTACTGGTTGCCGCGCCGGCTCGTCTCCGGATGCGAGAGGCCCCGCAGCGCCAGGATGAACAGGACGCCGGAGACGAGATAGAGAAACGCCGTGACGTTTGCTGACATTTTACGGCGCCCCTACCGTTCTTTTCTTTTGTACATGGCCAGCATGCGCTGGGTGACGAGGAACCCGCCGAAGATGTTCACGCTCGCCAGGATCACCGCGATGAAGCCGAGCGTCCGCGCGGTGCCGGTGCCCTCGCCGACGACGTCGACGCCGAGTGCGAGCAGCGCGCCGACCACGATCACGGAGGAGATCGCGTTGGTCACGCTCATCAGCGGCGTGTGGAGCGCCGGCGTCACCGACCAGACCACGTAATAGCCCACGAAGATCGCCAGGACGAAGATCGACAGGCGGAAGACGAACGGGTCGATCACCCCTCCGGTCGCCGCGTGCGCGAGCGCGCCGGCAGCATCTGCCGCCCCCTCCTGCGAGGCGAGCGCCGCCGCCTGTTCCGCCGCCTGGCGGGCCTGTTCGGCGGCTGCGCCGGCCGCATCGGCGGCGGCGCGGGCCCGCTCGACGGCCTCGCTCAATGTGCTTGCCATCAGTCCTCCCCCTTACGCAGCCGGCTTCGGAGCGAAGCTCGGATGGACGACGGCGCCTTGGTTGGTGAGCATCGTCGCTGTGATGATTTCGTCGTCCCGGTTGATCCTCAGCGCCTTCGTCTCCGGATCGATCATCGGCTCGACGAAGGCGTAGATGTTGCGGGCGAGCAGCGCCGAGGACGACTGCGCGATCCGGCCCGCCATGTTGACGAAGCCGATGATCTTGACGCCGCCGACGTCGGCGATCTCGTCCGCGACGGCGCCCTCGACATTGCCGCCGCGCTCCACCGCGAGGTCGACGATGACGGAGCCCGGACGCATCGAGGCGACCATCTCCCGCGTCAGGAGCTTCGGCGCAGGCCGGCCCGGGATGAGGGCCGTGGTGATGACGATGTCCTGCTTGGCGATGTGCTCCGCCACGAGCGCCGCCTGCTTGGCGCGGTACTCGGCCGACATCTCCTTGGCGTAGCCGCCCGCCGTCTCCGCCGCCTTGAACTCCTCGTCCTCGACGGCGACGAACTTGCCGCCGAGCGAGGCGACCTGCTCCTTCGCCGCCGGGCGGACGTCGGTGGCGGTCACGACCGCCCCGAGGCGTTTCGCCGTGGCGATCGCCTGGAGCCCGGCGCCGCCGGCGCCCATCACGAACACGCGGGGGGCGGGCACCGTGCCCGCTGCGGTCATCATCATCGGCAGCGCGCGGCCGAAATGGGCGGCAGCCTCGATCACGGCCTGGTAGCCGGCGAGGTTGGCCTGGGACGACAGGACGTCCATCACCTGCGCACGCGTGATACGGGGGATCATCTCCAGCGAGAATGCGGACAGGCCCGCCTCTGCCATCGACTGCAGCGCGCCTTCGTTGCCGTAGGGGTCCATCAGGGCGACGATCGCTGCGCCGCTCCGAAGGCCGTCGACCGCGTCCGGCCGGCGCACCTTCAGCACGAGGTCGGCGTTCGCGGCCGCCTCCCCCGCGCCCGCAGCGATCGAGGCGCCGGCTTCCTGGTAGTCCTTGTCCGCGTAGCCGGAAGCCTGACCCGCCCCGCTTTCCACGGTGACGTCCGCTCCCTTCCCGATGAACTTCTTGACCGTTTCCGGCGTGGCGGCGACGCGCGGCTCCTTCGCCGCATCTTCCTTCAGAACAGCAATCTTCATGACGCGGCTCAGGCCACGGCCAGGATGATGAACAGCAGCCCGATCGCGAACACGACGGCCGGCGGCTTCCACGATCCGCGCGAGGCGAGCCCCATCCCGGCTGCGACGATCGTCATGACGAGAAGCAGGGAACCGAGCCAGAAGCCGACGCTGGCCGAACCGAACGCGAAGAGAACCAGCGCCAGGACGACGTCGAGCGTGGCGACGGTGAGCACCTGGCTCGCCTTGATGAAGGCGGAATAGGTGCGCTCATGCTCACGGTAGTCCATTTCGGCGCCGATCTCGGCAGGACCGTGAGTGACGTGTTCGGCCATCTGGGCAACCCCCCTTGCAAATCCGGCGCGTGGTATACCAGCCCGCTTCTCGAGCGGCAACGCCACGGAACCTGCGGTTCTCCGCCGCGCCACCGATGCCGCTGCGTTAAGCGCAATAGCGGCCGTGCCGCAAGGGGGGCGAGCCCGTATCCGCAAATTTTGTCATACGATATGATCATTGAGCCGCGCTGCAGCGAGCGCAGTGCGCTGCCGCTC
>JAEZEK010000131.1 GCA_023417735.1 Pseudomonadota bacterium
GTCGCGAACGCCTATGCTGCCGCCGAGGCGTCGGAGAGTTCCGGCGGCTTCTTCGGCAGGGTCTGGAAGAAGGTCAACCCGTTCTGACCGCGATCCGGCGAGCCGGCTGAGGGCCGCGCCCGCGCCGCCGAGGCGGGTCCTTCGCGCACGGTCACGTCATTCGCCGGCCGGCAGGGGATCGGGCGCCCGCGCCTGGGAGAGGCCCAGGAACGCGGCCGCGCACAGGAAGATCGCAAGCCCGGCCGATGCCGCTACGAGCAGCACCGCGACGAACCCGCCGGCGCCGTGCAGGACCGCGATCAGCGGGACGGCGAACCCGCTCGTCGCGAACCCCAGGAAATAGCGCACGCTGAAGGCGCGGGCGCGCCAATCGCCTGGCACATAGCGGGCGATCATCGCATCGTTCACCACGACCTGGCCGTAGATCGCAGCCATTGCCAGCGCGATCCCGAAGAGCATCGGGGTGCCGGTCTGGAAGGCGGCGATGCCGAGCCCGACCGGCTGCAGGACCGAGAGGCCGAGGAAGAGCCTCGGAAGGGTGACGCTATCGACCAGGCGCCCGACGGTGAGCTGCGTGAGCGCTCCGACGGTGAACACGGTCGTGGCGAGGGAGCCGGTGAGCCAGAGGGGCAGCTCCGCCCCCATCCGCTCGTCGACGATCTTCGGCAGCGCGATCGTGACGATGTTGAACGTCATCCCGCCGGCGACGATGGCGAGCGCGAACAGGCCCATGAGCATTGCCGGATGGAGGAAGCGGACGGTAGGGGCGCTCGCGGCGCCCTGGCCGGGCCGGGCGTGGTCCCTCGGAACGAGCCAGAGGAATGCGATCCCGACCGCGAGGCAGACGGCACCCGGCACCAGGAAGGCGGTGCGCCAGCCGAAGCTGGCCGCGAGGAAGGCGGTGACGGCGGAGGCGAGCGCGGCGCCCCCGTTTCCCCAGACGCCGTTTATGCCGAGATCACGGCCGAGCTTCCCGGCATTCGCGACCAGCATGGTCGACCCGACCGGGTGATAGATGGCCGCGAAGGCGCCGAGCACCGTCAGCCACAGCGCGAACTCGAACGGCCGGTCGGCGGAGGCGAGGCCGAAGCAGGACAGGCCCGAACCGAGGAAGAACGCGGCGAACAGCGTCCTGCGCCCGAAGCGGTCCGACAGCGAGCCCATCGGAAGGGACAGCAGCCCGAACGCCACGAAGGCGCCCGTGGAGAGCGCGATCAGGGTGCCGTAGGACTGCCCGGTCTCGGCCGCGATGGCGAGCACGGCGGTCGGATAGATCAGCAGCAGGAAATGGTCGAGCGCATGCCCCAGATTGACGAAGCGGACCGTGCGGCGGGCCAGGGCATCGGACATGAAGCGGACTCCGGCGGGGGCGCCCATACTAGCTCCGCACCGAGCCCCGGCAAGTGCCGCAGCAGCCGATCGGCGCCGCCCTCAGACCGGCGACGTCCCGCCGCTCAGGCCTGGACGACCTGGCCGTGGCACTGCTTGAACTTCTTTCCGGAGCCGCACGGGCAGGGCTCGTTCCGCCCGACGCGGCCCCAGGTCGAAGGATCGTCCGCCTTGCGCCGGGACGCGGCCGCGGATTGCTGCTCCGCATCGGCGAGGGCGAACTCGTCCTCGCCCGTGACCGGATCGAGATGGTGGGCCTGCATGGGCGGCAGCGCCTGCTGCTCGGGCGCGGGCCGCTCGGCGATCTCGACATGGGCCATCTGCCCGACGACGGCGCGGCGGAGCGAGGCGAGCATGCCCTGGAACAGGTCGAACGCCTCGGTCTTGTACTCGTTCAGCGGGTCGCGCTGGGCGTAGCCGCGGAACCCGACCACGGAGCGGAGGTGATCGAGCATCCCGAGGTGCTCGCGCCAGAGATGGTCGAGCGTCTGGAGCAGCATCTGCTTCTCGACCATCCGCATCAGCTCGGGCCCGAAGCGTGCGGCCTTCTGCGCCATCAGATCGTCCGAGGCGCGGGTGATGCGCTCGCGGATCTCCTCGTCGGCGATCCCTTCCTCCTTCGCCCAGTCCTCGATCGGCAGATCGAGGTTCAGCTGGGCGCGGACGGCGTCGTGCAGGCCCGCCACGTCCCATTGCTCGGCATAGGCGCGCTCCGGGATGTGCTTGGAGACGATCTCCTCGATCACCTCGTGCCGCATGTCGCGCACGGTGTCGGCGATGTTCTCGCCGCTCATCAGCTCGATGCGCTGCTCGAAGACGACCTTGCGCTGGTCGTTCATGACGTTGTCGTACTTGAGCAGGTTCTTGCGGATGTCGAAATTGTGCGCCTCGACCTTCCCCTGCGCGCGCTCGAGCGCCTTGTTGATCCAGGGATGGACGATCGCCTCGTCTTCCTTGAGCCCGAGCTTCTGCAGCATCCCGTCCATCCGGTCGGAGCCGAAGATGCGCATCAGGTCGTCCTGCAGCGACAGGAAGAACTGCGAGTGCCCGGGATCGCCCTGGCGCCCGGACCGGCCGCGCAACTGGTTGTCGATGCGGCGGCTCTCGTGGCGCTCCGTGCCGATCACCATCAGGCCGCCGGCCTCGAGCGCCTTCGCCTTGAGGCGCTGGACCTCGTCGCGGATCTCCTGGGACCGCGCCTCGCGGTCCGGTCCCTCCGGCATGTCGGCGAGCTCTTCCTGCAGGCGCATGTCGATGTTGCCGCCGAGCTGGATGTCGGTGCCGCGGCCGGCCATGTTGGTCGCGATCGTCACCGCGCCGGGCTTGCCGGCCTGCGAGACGATGAAGGCCTCGCGCTCGTGATGGCGGGCGTTCAGGACCTCGAAATCCTTCACGCCGGCCTTGCGGAGCCGGTCGGCCAGCAGCTCAGACTTCTCGATCGAGGTCGTGCCGACGAGCACCGGCTGGCCGCGCTCGCGGCACTCCCTGATGAGCTCCACGATCGCCTTGTACTTCTCATCCACCGTCCGGTAGACGGCGTCGTCGTCGTCGATCCGGGCCACGGGGACGTTGGTCGGGATATCGGCGACGTCGAGCCCGTAGATGTCCATGAACTCGTCGGCCTCGGTCGAGGCCGTTCCGGTCATGCCCGCAAGCTTCTTGTAGAGGCGGAAGTAGTTCTGGAAGGTGATCGAAGCGAGCGTCTGGTTCTCGGGCTGGATCTTGACGTGTTCCTTCGCCTCGAGCGCCTGGTGCAGGCCCTCCGAATAGCGGCGGCCTTCCATCATCCGGCCGGTGAACTCGTCGATGATGACGACCTGGTCGTTCTTAACGATGTAGTCGCGGTCGCGCAGGAAGAGCTTGTGGGCGCGCAGCGCGTTGTTGAGATGGTGGACGACCGCCACGTTCTCGACGTCGTAGAGCGACTCGCCCCGGAGCATGCCGAGCCCGGAGAGGATCTGCTCGACCTTCTCGGTGCCCTCCTCGGTGAAGGTCGCCGACTTCACCTTCTCGTCGATCTCGTAGTCCTCGGGCGCGAGCTGCGGGATCACGGCGTCGATCGCCACGTAGAGCTCGGAACGGTCCTCGGTCGGCCCGGAAATGATGAGCGGCGTGCGCGCCTCGTCGATGAGGATGCTGTCGACCTCGTCGACGATCGCGAAATTGTGGCCCCGCTGGACCATGGAGGCGAGATTGTACTCCATGTTGTCACGGAGGTAGTCGAACCCGAACTCGTTGTTCGTGCCGTAGGTCACGTCGGCCGCATAGGCCTCTCGCCTTTCCTCCTGCGAGAGCCCGTGCACGATGACGCCGACGGTGAGGCCGAGGAAGCGGTAGATCTGGCCCATCCAGCCGGCGTCGCGGCGGGCGAGGTAATCGTTGACGGTGACCACGTGCACGCCCTTGCCGGCGAGCGCATTCAGGTAGACCGGCAGGGTGGCGACCAGCGTCTTGCCTTCGCCGGTCTTCATTTCGGCAATCGAACCCTCGTTCAGAACCATGCCGCCGATGAGCTGCACGTCGAAATGCCGCTGACCGAGCGTGCGCTTCGCTGCCTCGCGCACGGTCGCGAAGGCGGGGACCAGCAGGTCGTCTACGGACTTGCCGGCGGCGATCTGGGCGCGGAAGTCGTCGGTGCGGGCGCGCAGCGCCTCGTCGCTCAGCGATTGAAGTTCGGGTTCAAGCGCATTGATCGAGTCGACGATCGGGCGATAGCGCTTGACGCGACGGTCGCTCGATGTCCCGAAGACCATCCGGCCCAAAGTGCCCAAGCCCAGCATTAACGATCCTTCCTGCGGCGCACGGAAATCGGGGTCGGTCCGAGAAACAGGCTACCAGGGGCGACGCTCGACATCGCAGAATTCGGAACTCGCGGAGAGCGTGGCCGACCCTCGCGCCTGCCCCGCCTTCTGGACGGCGGGTCCGCGGACAGATAAGAACGCGCCCGATTTCTGTCAATCTGACGTGCTTCCCGTCGCCGGAGCACACCTTCATGGAGTTCCGATGACCCTTGTCAGCACCGCATCCCGGATTGCGCTCGCACTTGCCGCGGGGCTCGCTTTTGCCCCGGCCGCCGCGCTCGCCCAGGCAAATCCGCCGGCTGCCGCCGCCGAACCGGTCGCGGCGGATCCCGAAAAGGTGCTCGCCCGCGTCGGCGACGTGACCATCACCGAAGCCGACGTGGCCCAGGCCAACGAGGACTTTGGCGACGAATTGCAGCAGATCCCGCAGGACCGCCGCCGCGGCGTCCTGATCGACGTCCTGGTCGACATGGAGCTGCTCGCGAAGGCGGCCCGGGAGAAGGGGCTCGACAAGACCGCCGAGTTCGAGCGCCGCATGGACATGCTGCGTACCCGCGCACTGCGGAACCTCTATGTGGAGAGCGAGATCGTCGGCTCCGTGACGGATGCCGAGATCAAGGCCGAGTACGACGCGGAAGTCGCCAAGTACGCGTCGCAGGAAGAAGCGCACGCGCGCCACATCCTGGTGGAGACCGAGGAGGAGGCGAGGGCGGTGATCGCCAGCCTCGAGAGCGGCGGCGATTTCGCGGCGATCGCCAAGGAGAAGTCGAAGGATCCGGGCAGCGGCGCGAACGGCGGCGACCTCGGCTTCTTCCGCAAGGGCCAGATGGTGCCCGAATTCGAGGCCGCGGTCTTTTCGCTCGAGCCGGGCGGCATCACGAAGGAGCCCGTGCAGTCACAGTTCGGCTGGCACGTGATCAAGCTCGAGGAGAAGCGGCAGAGCGCGCCGCCTCCGCTCGAGGACGTGAAGGAGCAGGTCAAGAGCGCGCTGCTTCGGCAGAAGTTTGAGACGACAATGAGCGAACTCCGCGCGAACACGTCGGTCGAGATTGCCGGCGAGCCGCAACCGGGTAGCGCCGGCGCCCCGGAAGCGCCGGCCGGCGATGCGGAACGCGCCCCGCAGCAGCCGAACTGACCGGAACCTCGATGTCCGCCAAGGTGTCGCCGTTCGCCCCGGCGTCCTATCCCCGCATGCCGGTCGTGAACGGCGTCCGCTTCGCGAGCACCGAGGCGGGCATCCGCTACCGGAACCGCCGCGACCTGCTGCTTGCCGTGTTCGATCCTGGGACGGCGGTGGCGGGCGTCTTCACGCGGTCGCGCTGCGCCTCGGCGCCCGTCGACTGGGACCGCGAGCGGGTTGGGCGCGGCGTGGCGCGTGCGCTGGTCGTGAACTCCGGCAACGCCAACGCCTTCACCGGCCGGAAAGGCCGCGACGCGACGCGGCTGACCGCGGAGGCCGCCGCGCGTGCCGTGGGGTGCCTCGCCGAGGAGGTGTTCCTGGCGTCCACCGGCGTCATCGGCGAGCCGCTCGATCCCGCCCCGTTCGAGCGGCATCTCGGACGGCTGCAGGCCGAGGCCGTCCCGGACGGGATCCTCGACGCCGCCCGCGCCATCATGACGACGGACACCTATCCGAAGATGGCCACGCGCTCCGTCCGCGTCGGCGATGCGACCATCACGATCAACGGCATCGCGAAGGGCGCGGGCATGATCGCGCCGGACATGGCGACGATGCTCTCCTTCATCTTCACGGACGCCGAGGCGAGCCCGTCGACGCTGCAGGCGGCGCTCCGCGGGGCGGTGGAGGAGAGCTTCAACGCCATCACGATCGACAGCGACACCTCCACCTCGGACACGGTGCTCCTCTTCGCCACCGGCGCTTCGGCGCGCGGCGGCGCTCCGAGCCTGGAGGCGGCCGCGGAGGCCGATGCCGACGCATTCCGAGCCGCGCTGGCGGATCTCTGCCGCGAGCTCGCGCACCTCGTCGTGAAGGACGGCGAGGGCGCGCCCAAGTTCGCGGAAGTGCGGGTGCGGGGCGCCGTGAGCGCAGAGTCCGCGAAGACGGTCGCGCGCTCGATCGCGAATTCGCCGTTGGTGAAGACGGCGCTCGCCGGCGAGGACGCCAATTGGGGCCGGGTGGTGATGGCCGTCGGCAAGGCGGGCGAGCCGGCGGATCGGGACCGCCTCTCGATCTGGTTCGGCGAGCACCGCGTCGCCTTCGAAGGCGAGCGCGATCCCGACTACTCCGAAGAGGTCGTCTCGGCCTACATGAAGGGCGCGGAACTCGTGATCGCCGCCGATCTCGGCCTTGGCGACGGCGAGGCGCGCGTCTGGACCTGCGACCTTACGGCGGAATACGTGGCGATCAACGCCGACTACCGTTCCTGATCCCGTGCCGCGCCTCCTCCTCGTCGCGGCCTGCGCGCTCGTCGATGGCGACGGCCGCGTCCTCGTGGCCCAGCGGCCCGAGGGCAAGGCCATGGCCGGGCTTTGGGAGTTCCCGGGCGGAAAGGTCGAGGAAGGCGAGACGCCGGAGGCGGCGCTGATCCGCGAGCTGGCCGAGGAGCTCGGCATCAGCGTTACCCAGGCGTGTCTCGCCCCGCTCACATTCGCCAGCCATTCTTATCCGGATTTTCACATTCTGATGCCATTGTTCGTGTGCAGGCGTTGGCAAGGAATGCCCGTGGCACGCGTACATGAAGCCCTGAAATGGGTTCGCCCGAACCGGCTGCGCGAGCTGGCGATGCCGGCCGCCGACGAGCCGCTCGTCAGCCACCTCGTCGACCTGCTCTGACCGACTTGGAGGGCCGCGTGCTGACCGCCATGATCAAACGGTTCCTGCGCGATCGGTCAGGCGCGACAGCGATCGAGTACGGCCTCATCGCCTCGATCGTCGGCGCGGCGCTCATCGGCATTGCCGGCACGGGCGGCGCCCTCGAGGAGCTGTACGAGGACGTGCGCAAGATCATCGAGGCGATGATCGGGACCGGCTGAGGCTGCCCGAGGTCAGACCGGCCTGCGACCCCTGCCGAGGACCTTGGCGAGGCTGACGGTTCCAGACCCGCGTCGGGCGGGCTTCTGCTGGCCTTCGTGCGGCGCCCAGCCGGAGAGCGAAACCACCTCGAACGTCGCACGCACGCGTCCGTCCGGGTCGGCGAAGCGTTCGGCATAGATTTCTGCCGCGCGCAGGAAGAGCCGGCGTGGCGGCGGCCGCCGGTCGCGGTCGAGGAGCACGTTGGTGGCGCCCATCCCCCGCAGATCCCGTATGAGATCGAAGGCCGAATCGTAGCGGACCGTGAGCACGTCCCGATCCGCGACCGGGAGCGCGAAGCCGGCGCGCTGGAGGAGCGCCCCGAGATCGCGCACGTCGGCGAACGGCAGGATGCGCGGGCTGGCGCCGCCGCAGACCTCCGCCTCGGCCTCCGTGAGCGCCTGGCGAAGCTCCGTCAGAGTGGCCCCGCCGAGCATCGCCGCGAGAAAGAGCCCGTCCGGCCGGAGCGCCCGCCGGATCTGGACGAGCGCGCCGGGCAGGTCGTTCGCCCAATGAAGGGAGAGGACGGAGACGAACAGAGCGAGGCTTTCCGGCGCGAAGGGCAGACGCTCCTCGTCGCCCACCACCGCCGGGACATCGCCGGAGGCGCGGATGCCCGGCACTGCGCAGAGGCGGACCGTCAGCCCCGCCTTTCCGCTGCGGGCGAGCATTCCGGCCACCATGTCCACCGGTTCCGAGACGGCCGCGACGTCGAAGAAGCGTTCGACGACCGTCAGGCGCTCGAAAAGATCGTCTGAAGCATGCCGCGCCAGGAAGTCCGACCCGGGTGCGGCGCGACCCAGCGCCCGCGTCAGACGCGCGCGCCAGGCAAGCCTGTCGAGGATGAGAGAAACCGGCATCGCGTCCAACGGTTCGCGTGCCTGCGAGACTGGGGCTGGCGCGCGCTCCGCCGCGGACTATCCTGTCCCGATGCTTGCCGTCAAAGACCGATTGCCCCCGATCGCCCGATTTGTGGCGCGGCGGGCGATCGATCTCGTGATGCCGCCGGTCTGCCTGGTCTGCCGCAGCGCGATCGCCGATCCGCACGCGCTCTGCGCGCGCTGCTGGTCCGGCATGCGGTTCATCGGCCCGCCCTTCTGCCCCGTCTACGGGACGCCGTTCGCCTACGACCTCGGCGAGGGTGCGATCTCGCCCGAGGCGATGGCCGATCCGCCGCCGTTCCGGAGCGCCCGCGCCGCCGCGATCTACGAC
>JAEZEK010000232.1 GCA_023417735.1 Pseudomonadota bacterium
CGCCACGACCTTCCTGCCGCAGCTGGCGACGCGCATGCGCGCGGAGCCCGACCAGATCGTGCTGGGGCTGCAGCTGATCGGATGGGGACTCTTCAAGAAGGTGGTGATCGCGGACAACCTGGCGCCGCTGGTCGACCGCAACTTCGCCATCGCCGCCTATGCCTCGCCGATGGAGCTCCTCGTCAGCGTCTACTTCTTCGCGTTCCAGATCTACTGCGACTTCTCCGGCTACACCGACATCGCCATCGGCGTCTCGCTGCTGTTCGACATCCGGCTGATGGAGAACTTCAGGAGGCCATATCTCTCGCGCAGCACGAGCGAGTTCTGGGCCGAGCGCTGGCACATCTCCCTCGGGCGCTGGTTTCGGGACTATCTCTATATCCCGCTCGGCGGCAGCCGCGCCGGTCCGCTCCGCCGCTACGTGAACGTGATGGTCGTCTTCGTGGTGAGCGGCCTCTGGCATGCCGGGCTCGGCTATGGCGTCGGCTGGACCTTCCTCGTCTGGGGCGCGCTGAACGGCTTCTACCAATGGGTGGAGCTCGCGCTAGCGCCGCTGCGCCGACGGTTCGGCGGGGCCTTTCCGCGGCTCGCTGCGAGCGCGCCGGTGACCATTCTGCAGGTGCTCGTCACCTTCCACCTGATCCTCTTCGCCTGGATCTTCTTCCGCGCGCGGTCGATCGCCGATGCCACCACGATCATCGGCAAGATCTGGGGCTTCCTGCCGGAACTGCCGAGCCTCGCGCTGCGCTACCCGTTCACCACGGAGCATGCGATCGGGGCGGCCCTCATCGCGCTTCTGATGGCGGTCGAGATCCTGGACGAGCGCCGTCCGCTCGCGCTCCGGCTCGCCGCCGCCCCGGTGATCCTGCGCTGGAGCGCCTATTATGCCGCCATCTTCGGGCTGCTCGTGCTCGGCCGCTGGCACGCCCAGCAGTTCATCTACATGCAGTTCTGAGGCGGCCATGGCTCACGCGGCATCCGTTGAACGAGGCGCTCGGGCGAAACCCTCGCTCGCGCGCTCCGCCGCCCTCTTCGTCGCGATCGGCGCCGTCCTCTACCTCGCGCTCTATGCCTGGAGCGAGCGGCTGGTCTACCGGACGGGGGACAGCAACCCGTTCTTCAAGATCGCGACCGCGCCGCGGAGCGGGTTCGATTGGGTCGTCCTCGGCGCCTCGCACGCCATGCCGCTCGATTTCGGCGATTTCAACGCCGTCATGGAACGGGAGACGGGGCTCTCCATCCTCAACCTCGCTGCCACGGGGGCGGGGCCGCTCTACAACCGCTTCGTGCTCGAGCATTTCCTGCGCGAGCGCGGGACGGCGAACCTTCTCTACGTCGTCGATTCCTTCGCCTTCTATGACGGCGCCTGGAACGAGGGGCGTTTCGCGGACGTGAAGCTCCTGCGCCGGACGCCGTTCGACGCCGCGCTCGCCGGCGCCTTCTTCTCCTATGCCCTGCGGGAAGGCGTCGACTGGCGGGTGCCGCTCGACTACGCGACCGGCTTCTCGAAGATCAACAATCCGGAGCGCTTCAGGCCCGACCGCTGGGAGGGCGAGACGCAGTTCGAACGCACCTACCGGCCGTCGGGCGCGGCCGAGGCCCGGCGCCTCGAATACCTGTTCCCTGCAATGCCGGCCGGCCCGGCGGAGCTCGAGCGCAACCTGGACACATTCGAGGCGCTGCTCGAGGAGGCGCAGCGCTCGGGAGCCGCAGTGACCGTGGTGAAGCTGCCGATGCCGGCCTCGTTCCACCGCAGGCTCCCGCGCGAGCCGGAGTTTGATGCCGCGCTGGCGGCGCGGCTCGCGGCGCGCGGGATACCCTTCCGCGACTTCTCCGGCGCGCTGCCGGAACCGCGCCATTATTTTGATACCGACCATCTGAACCGCGCCGGCGCAGCCGAGTTCTTCGCGCGCCACCTGCGCGACCTGCTTTCCGCCAGCGCACGCTATTGACCCATGTCAATCCGGCTGCCGCGGTGGGCGTTATCCTCGGGTCCGTCTCGACCGAACAGCGGGAACCGGTCCATGCAGGCGCGCGACATCATGACGGCGGCGGTCGTGACCGTTTCGCCCGACACGCCGGTGACGGAGATCGCACGGACGCTCCTCGACAAGGGGATCAGCGCGGTCCCGGTGTGCGGGCCCGACGGCAGCATCGTCGGCGTCGTGAGCGAGGCCGACCTCATGCACCGGGCGGAGCTCGGCTCCGAGCGGAAACCGCGGCGCTGGTGGATCGACCTGATCGCCTCCCGCGAGGACGAGCTCGCCCGCGCCTATGTCAGGTCGCACGGTCTGCGGGCGCGCGACGTCATGCGCGAGGGCGTCGTCAGCGTTGGTCCGGCGACCGAGGTGCTCGACCTCGTGGCGACCATGGAGAAGGCGGGCCTCAGACGCGTCTTCGTGACGGAGGGTGGTTCGCTTCTCGGCGTCGTCACGCGCTCGAACGTGCTGCGCGCCTTCCTCGCGGGGCGCGAGGCGGCGCATCGCGGCGAGAGCGACCGCGTGATCCGCGCGGCCGTGCTGGCGGAACTCCACGGCCAGCCCTGGGCGACGATCGCGCGGAACGGCGTCCTCGTCGCCGATGGAATCGTGAGCTTCTGGGGCCACGTCTCCTCCGACGCCGAGCGGCAGGCGCTCCGCGTGGCGGCGGAATCGGTGCCGGGCGTTCGGCGCGTCGAGGACCATACCGAGCTTCCTCCCGCCGCGGTGCCGTACTGGGATTGAGCGGCAGGCGCGGGGAAGCGCGAGGCGGGGCCCGCAATGGCATACGAGCTCTTCGAGCACGGCGCCGATGTCGGTGTGCGCGGCACCGGAAGGAGCCCGGCCGAAGCGTTCGAGGGTGCAGCCACGGCTCTGACCGCGATCCTGCTCGACCCGGGCGTGGTCGAAGCCGTCGAAGCCGTCGAGATTGCCTGCGAGGCGCCGGATCTCGACCTGCTCCTCGTCGACTGGCTCAACGCGCTGATCTACGAAATGGCGACCCGGGGCCTGGTGTTCGGCCGCTATGAGGTTGAGATCGCCGGCGGGACGCTGCGCGGCACCGCCTGGGGCGAGAAGGTCGATCGCACGCGCCACGAGCTGGCGGCCGAGCCGAAGGGGGCGACCTATACCGAGGCGCGCGTCGCGGAAGGGCCGGACGGCACCTGGACCGCCCAATGCATCATCGACGTCTGATCGGGGAGGCGCAGCATGGAAATCGCCCGGTTCGAACGGATCGCACCCTGCGCCTGGCGGATCGGGCCGACCGGCGCCATGCGCGTGCCCGCGGTGATCTATGCCGACGAGGCCCTGCTCGCCGCGATGGACGACAAGGTTCTGGAGCAACTGACGAACGTGGCGAGCCTGCCCGGCATCGTCGGAAATGCGTGGGCGATGCCGGACGCGCATTGGGGCTATGGCTTCCCGATCGTCGGCGTCGCCGCGTTCGACGCCGAAGCCGGCGGCGTGGTGAGCGGCGGCGGCGTCGGGTTCGACATCTCCTGCGGCGTGCGGCTGCTGACCTCGCCGCTCGTCGCGGCCGAGCTCCGGGCCGTACAGCGCCCGCTCGCGGAGCGCCTGTAGGAGGCCGTCCCGGTCGGCGTCGGCAGCCGCGGCTCCATCCGCCTCGACGAGGCGGAGATGGACGCGATGCTCGCGGGCGGCGCGCGCTGGGCCGTCGAA
>JAEZEK010000140.1 GCA_023417735.1 Pseudomonadota bacterium
GATATCCGGCGCACTCTGGATCGCCACGAAGGCGTTCTTCCGCACCCTCGCCCATACGCTGGCGATCGGGTCACCGTGAGCGCACACGCAACCGGAGATCGTCACGACCGTCCGCCTGCATGGACACAATTGTGGTGTGGAGGCCTCGCCCGGAATCGAACCGGGGTATACGGATTTGCAGTCCGCTGCGTCACCACTCCGCCACGAGGCCGCGCGCACTCGTTATCAGACCGCCATTGGCTAAACAAGCGCGGCGAAGGCCGCCTCAAGATAGGTCGCTGCAACCCCTTCCCCAATACGCTATGAGCCGGGTCCGGAGGGCATGGAATGCGGCACGGCGGTGATCTCGCGGAGGCTGTGGAGCGGTATGGCATCCCGGAGGGAGACTGGCTGGACCTCTCCACGGGCATCAACCCCCGCCCCTGGCCGCTCGCCGAGCGGGTTGCCGCCGCAGACCTCCGAGGGCTTTCGCGCCTGCCTTCGTTCCGCGACCTCGATCGGCTCCTCGCAGCGGCGCGGGCGGCCTACGCCGTTCCTGCGCCGCTGGCGATCACGGCGGCGCCTGGAACCGAAATCCTGATCCGGTTGCTGCCCCATCTGTCACGAGGACCGGCCGCGGTCGCACGCACCACCTATACGAGCCATCTTGCTGCCTTCGGACGCGAGCGGCCGTCTCTCGTCGCCCATGACGCGGACGCGCTGCTCGCGCTGCCCCCCGAAAGCAGCATCAGCGTCGTGAACCCGAACAATCCGGACGGCCGCAGGATCGCCCCAGCAGACCTCCTTCGGATAGCCGGGCGGCGGGGCGGCCAGGCCGTCCTGATCGTCGACGAGGCCTACGCGGACGCCGAAGACGGTTGCTCCATCGTCCCGCTGCTCCGGCCGGAGCTACCGATCGTGGTGCTCAAGTCCTTCGGGAAGTTCTTCGGCCTGCCGGGGCTCCGCCTCGGCTTCGCGATCGGGCCGGAGCGCCTCGTCGCGCCGATCCGCGACCGGGTGGGGGACTGGCCGGTATCCGCGCCGGCGATCGCGATCGGGGCAGCCGCTCTCGCCGACCAGGCTTGGCAGTCCGCGGCCCGGGCGTGGCTCGACGGCCAGACGCAGAGGCTCCGCGACGTCCTGACCGCGTCAAGCTTGGCCGTCGGCGGGTCCACCCGCCTCTTCGCCCTGGCAGCGGTCCCGGACGCTCCGGCGCTCCACCGGCGGCTGGCGGAAAGCGGCATCTGGACCCGGATCTTTTCGGAATGGCCGGGCGTCATCAGGATCGGGCTCCCGGGAACAGATCGGGGGCTTGCCCGCCTCGCTTCGGCCCTCGCCGGCTGATGGAGATCGAAACCCGTCTTGCGGTCCTCGCGATCGCGCTCGTGCTCGACCGCCTGCTCGGCGAGCCCGCCTTTCTCTGGTCACGCATTCCACACCCGGTCGTCTGGATCGGCTCGGCGATCGGGCGGCTGGACGGCACGATGAACAGGCCGGAGCATTCGTTCGTCATCCGGCGGCTGTTCGGCGTCCTGGCCCTGTGTCTCCTCGGGCTCTCGGCTGTCGCCATAGGCACTGCGATCACCGGTCTCTTCTCCGGCCTCCCCGGCGGCTTCCTTCTGGAAGCGATCGTGGCGGCGACGCTTCTAGCCCAGAAGAGCCTCCTCGATCACGTCGCCGCGGTGGCAACCGCGCTTCGGCGCGAGGGGCTTCCTGGTGGCCGCAGGGCCGTGGCCCTCATCGTTGGACGCGACGTCGACGTGCTGGACGAGCCGGGCGTCTCCCGCGCCGCCATCGAATCGCTGTCGGAGAACTTCAGCGACGGCCTCGTCGCACCCGCCTTCTGGTACGCCCTGTTGGGACTGCCGGGGGTCTTCCTGTTCAAGGTTGCGAGCACCGCCGATTCCATGATCGGCCATTTGTCGCAGCGGCATGCGGCTTTCGGCTGGGCCGCCGCGCGCCTCGACGACGCCATGAACTGGATCCCCGCCCGCATCACCGCGGCACTTTTCGCGGCTGCCGCCCGCCTCTCCGGCGGCTCGGCGAGGGCCGCATTGCAGGTCGCGATGCGCGATGCGCCGCAGCATCGCTCTCCGAACGCCGGATGGCCGGAAGCGGCCATGGCCGGCGCCCTCGGCCTCGCCCTCGGCGGCCCGCGGCGCTACGGCCCAGCAGAGGTCGCCGGCGCATGGCTCAACGCCAGGGGTCGGGCCGCCGCCACGCCCTCCGATATCCGGTGTGCGATCCGGCTGGTGGAGGTCGCGTGGTGGCTTCTGCTCGCGGGCGCAGCCGCTATGGCCGCTCTTCTCGCGCTATAGCGAGGATCCGGTCGAGGTCGAGGTGCGACGCGAGGTGGCTCGCAAGTGCGTCAAGGACGGCATCCACCTCCTCATCGTAGCGACAGGACGAGGCCGCGCCGAGCCGCTCGAGGAACGCCGCCCGGAACGCGTCGGACGAGAAGAGGCCGTGAACATATGTGCCGCTCACCAGGCCGTCGGCCGAGATGGCGCCGTCGCGTCTGCCCCCGATCTCGACGACCGGCCGTTCGCAATCCGGTCCCTCGGTCCGGCCGAGATGGATTTCGTAACCGCTGACGGCCGTGTTGGTCGCCAGGTCGCGGCCGGAAACCTGCACGGTCTGTTTGTCGCCCGTCAGGACCGTGTCCACGGCCAGCATGCCGAGACCGTCCACTCGCCGCGGCGCCCCCTCCACGCCGCCCGGGTCGGCGATCGTCCGGCCAAGCATTTGATAGCCGCCGCACAGTCCGAGGATCGTCCCGCCGCGCCGGCGGTGGGCGGCGAGATCGATGTCCCAGCCCTCGAGCCGGATCGCGTCGAGATCGGCGATGGTCGATTTCGATCCGGGCACGATGACGAGATCGCACTCGGGCGGGACGTATGCGCCCGGCTCGACCAGGATGAGTTCGACGTCGCGCTCGGCGCGAAGAGGGTCGAGATCGTCGAAATTTGCGATCCGCGGCAGGCGCAGCACGGCGATCCGAAACCGGCCGCGGCGGCCGGTAGCGACGTCGGACAGGCCGAGCACGTCTTCTGCCGGCAGGCGCGACGCCGCGCCGAAATGCGGCACGACGCCGAGCGGTGCCCATCCGGTCCGCGCGGCGATCTCCGCCAGGCCTTCTTCGAAGAGCTCAGGATCGCCCCGGAAACGGTTGATCAGAAACGCCTTTATGCGAGCCCTGTCGGGGGGGTCTAGGACCGCGTGGGTTCCGACCAGCGAGGCAATGACGCCGCCCCTGTCGATGTCGCCGACGATGGCGACGGGAATGCCTGCCGCCTCCGCGAAGCCCATGTTCGCGATGTCGCCTGCGCGGAGATTCGTCTCGGCCGGCGATCCGGCGCCCTCCACCAGCACCAGATCGGCGCCGTCCCGCAGCCGCCCGAAGCTCTCCAGGACCGCCGGCAGCAGCTCCGACTTGCGGGTCCCGTATTCGCGCGCCCGCATGGTCGCCCAGCGCCGACCGTGCACGACGACCTGTGCCCCCGTCTCCGATTCCGGCTTCAGGAGGACCGGGTTCATGTCGACGGAGGGCGGCACGCGGGCGGCCCGAGCCTGCAGCATCTGGGCGCGGCCGATCTCGCCGCCATCCGCCGTCGCGCCGGCGTTGTTCGACATGTTCTGCGGCTTGAACGGCGCCACGCGCAATCCGCGCTCGGCGAAGGCGCGGCAGAGGCCGGCCACGATCAGGGACTTGCCCACGTTCGATCCCGTCCCCTGGATCATCAGGGCTGCCGTCCGCGCCACGCCGCTCGTCCTCTCGCTCTTCTTCGACCCGTCATGGCAGGCGCGGCACCCTTTGTGAACCGAGCGCCCGTCGAGCGACGGCCACCGCGACCGGATGGGCGGCGGCGCCCGCGACCGCAGATTCCTTGACCGGCGCATTCGGAAGGGCCTACTCCTCCGCCCAACGGAACAGTGACGCGCCATGCTTCTCGTCATCGACAATTACGACAGCTTCACGTGGAATCTGGTGCACTATCTCGGCGAGCTCGGCGCCGAGCCTCAGGTGGTGCGGAACGACGATCTCTCCGCCGGGGACGCGCTCGCGCGCCGGCCGGACGCGATACTCCTGTCCCCCGGCCCCTGCACGCCGAACGAGGCGGGAATCTGCCTCGAGCTGATCGAGAAGGCCGCCGGCACCGTGCCGATCTTCGGCGTCTGCCTGGGGCATCAGGCGATCGGCCAGGCGTATGGCGGGACCGTCGTGCGCGCGCCGACCCTGATGCACGGCAAGGTTTCGCGCATCAGCCACGAAGGAGAAGGCGTCTTCCGGGGCATCAACGGCCCCTTCTCCGCGACCCGCTATCACTCGCTGACGATCGCGCCGGAGAGCATGCCAGCGGAGCTGAAGGTGACCGCCGAGAGCGACGACGGCGTGATCATGGGTGTGCGCCATCGCAGCCACCCCGTCTTCGGCGTCCAGTTCCATCCCGAGAGCATCGCCTCGGAGCACGGCCACCGCATCCTCAGGAACTTCCTGGAGATCGCTGCGGACTTCAACGGCGCCGGCAGGCGCCTCAGCGCGGCCTGAACGGAGCCGGGATGAAGCCCTTCATCGCCAAGGTCGCAGCCGGAACACCGCTCACCCGCGAGGAAGCCCGGGAGGCGTTCGACATCATGATGTCGGGCGAGGCGACGCCGACGCAGATCGGCGGTTTCCTGATGGCGCTGCGTACCCGTGGCGAAACCGTCGAGGAGATCGCCGGCGCGGTCGCCTCCATGCGCGGCCGCATGACGCCGGTCGAGGCTCCCGAAGGGGCGATCGACATCGTCGGCACGGGCGGGGACGCGTCCGGCACCTACAACATCTCGACCGCCGCGGCG
>JAEZEK010000386.1 GCA_023417735.1 Pseudomonadota bacterium
GCTCGGGCCTGGCGGGCCTCGGCGGCGCGCTCGGCGTCGACCTTCTCGGCCTCGACCCGACTTTCCCGCTGAAGTTCATGATCTACTTCCTGGTCGTCGTGACCGTCGGCGGCACGACTTCGCTCACCGGGCCGTTCCTCGCCTCGCTCATCCTCGGGATCGGCGACGTGGCCGGAAAGTACTTCGTGCCCAATCTCGGGGCCTTCATGATCTACACGATGATGGTGATCATCCTGATCGTGCGCCCGCAGGGCCTGTTCGCCCGGGGTGCGCGGTGAGCCCGGCGGAGGCGGAGGGGGGAATGGTGCCGCCAGAGGCGGATTCGTCCGCCGTCGGGCTCCTCAGGCGCCGGGCGCGCTGGTCGGTTTGGGAGATCGCCTTCTGGGCCGCCGCGGTCGCGGCCTTCTTCGCCTTTCCGCTCCGCCTGCCGCTGATGACGGAGATCGTCATCCTCGGCCTCTTCGCCCTCTCGCTCGACCTGCTCCTCGGTTATGCGGGCATCGTCTCGCTCGGGCATGCCGCCTTCTTCGGGGTCGGCGCCTACACCGCCGGCATCCTGGCGCAGCGCGGCTGGACCGAGCCGTTGAGCGGCCTGCTCGCGGCCGGCCTCGTGTCCGGCCTCGTCGGCTTCGCCTCCAGCTTCCTGGTGCTCCGCGGGTCGGACCTGACGCGGCTGATGGTGACGCTCGGCGTCTCGCTCATGCTGTTCGAGGCGGCCAACAAGGCCGCGTGGCTCACCGGCGGCGCCGATGGCCTCTCCGGCGTGACGATCGACCCGATCCTCGGGCTCTTCGCGTTCGATATCTTCGGCCGTACGGGGTACTGGTACGCGCTCGCCGTCCTCTTCGTCTCGTTCCTGGTGATCCGCCAGATCGTGCATGCGCCGTTCGGGCTCACGCTGCGCGGCATCCAGGGCAACGGCCTGCGCATGAGCGCGATCGGCGCGCCGGTCTACCGCCACCTCGTCGTCGTCTACACGATCGCCGCCGTGTTCGCCGGCATCGCCGGCGGTCTCCTCACGCAGACGACCCAGTTCGCCTCACTCGATGTGCTCGCGTTCCACCGCTCCGCGGAGGGCCTGCTCGTCCTCGTGATCGGCGGAAGCGGTGCGCTCTATGGCGGGCTGATCGGGTCGGTGGCGTTCAAGCTCATGCAGGAATGGCTGTCGGGACTGACGCCGCAATACTGGCATTTCTGGCTCGGCGCCTCTCTGGTGCTGCTCGTCCTCTTCGCGCGCGGCGGCATACTGGGCCTCGTCCGCCGTTTCGCGCGGCGCGGCGCCCGGGGCGGGCCCGCGTGACCCCGATCCTCGCCACGGAGCGCCTGTCACGCTCGTTCGGGGGGCTGAGGGCGGTGAACGACGTCACCTTCGCCCTCGTGCCTGGCGCTCGGCAGGCACTCATCGGCCCGAACGGGGCCGGCAAGACGACCTTCGTCAATCTCCTGACCGGCGTCGTCCCCCCTTCCTCGGGCTCGATTCGCCTCGCCGGACGGGACGTGACCAGGCTGCCGCGCTACCGGCGGGTCCGGCTCGGCATGGCGCGCACGTTCCAGGTCAACCAGCTCTTCCCGGACCTGACGCCACTCGAGACGATCCTGATCGCGGTGCTGGAACGCGACGGCCTCGCGAGCAGGGTCTGGCCGTCGGCCTGGCGGAACCGCGCCGCCGTGGAGGAAGCCGCCGCGCTCCTCGAGCGGCTCCGGCTCGCCGACGTCATGGACGTGCCGACCGCGGAGATCGCCTATGGCAGGCGCAGGCAACTCGAGATCGCGCTCGCGCTCGCCTGCCGCCCGAAGCTCCTCCTCCTCGACGAGCCCGCCGCAGGCGTGCCGGAGGGCGAGCGGCAGGAGATCATGGCGACCATCGCGGCGCTGCCGCGCGAGGTTTCCGTGCTCCTGATCGAGCACGACATGGATCTCGTCTTCCGGTTCGCGGAGCGGATCGCCGTCCTCGTCGGCGGCGCGCTCCTGGCGGACGACGTGCCGGAGCGGGTCGCGGCCGATCCCCGCGTGCGCGAGGCCTATCTCGGAGAAAGTCTCGATGGCCGCGCTGCTTGAGCTCGAGGCCGTCTCGGCCGGCTATGGCGAGGCCGTGGTGCTGAAGGACCTCTCCCTTGCGCTTCCGCCGCAGCGCACGCTCGCCGTGCTCGGCCGCAACGGCGTCGGCAAGACCACGCTCATCAACACCGTCATGGGCCTGACGCGGCTGCGCGGCGGCGCGATCCGCTTCGACGGGCGCGACATCACCCGGCTCGCCCCGGAACGCCGCGCCGCGATCGGGCTCGGCTGGGTGCCGCAGGAGCGGAACGTCTTCCGCCCGCTGACGGTGGAGGAGAACCTGACCGCCGTCGCCCTGCCGGGCGAATGGTCGCCCGAGCGCGTCTATTCGATGTTCCCGCGCCTGAAGGAGCGCCGCCGCAATCTCGGCAGCCAGCTTTCCGGCGGCGAGCAGCAGATGCTGGCCGTCGCGCGCGCCCTGGTGCTGAACCCCCGGCTGCTCCTTCTCGACGAGCCATTCGAGGGGCTCGCACCGATCATTGTTGAGGAACTGTCGGCCGCGCTGAAGGCGATCGTGCGCGACGAGGCCATGAGCGCGATCATCGTCGAGCAGAATGCGCGCAAGGTCCTCGCCATGACCGACGAGGCGGTCATTCTCGACCGCGGCGTCGTCGTGCATCGCGGCCCGAGCGCGGATCTCGCCCGCGACAAGGACCTGATCAACGCGCATCTCGGCGCAGCTCGGCATGAAGGTCGCCGTCGTCGAAAAGCGCGGCGCCCACGGCGGCACCTGCCTGAACGTCGGCTGTATCCCGTCGAAGGCGTTGCTGCACGCCTCCGAGATGTTCGAACAGGCCGGTCACTCGTTCGCCAAGATGGGCATCGGCATTCCCGCGCCCAAGCTCGATCTGCCCACGCTGCTGAAATTCAAGGACGAGGCGGTCGACGGCAACGTGAAGGGCGTCGAC
>JAEZEK010000422.1 GCA_023417735.1 Pseudomonadota bacterium
CCCATGACGCACGCCTTCACCATCGGCTGGGCGCGCATGACGACCACGCCGGGCCCGGCTGAGGCCGAAGCCCGGCGAGGACACGGGCGGCGGCATCCGCATCCTCGGAAGGGTCGGCGGCCGGCCGCGGCTGCGGAGAGGACGCACCGGCGCCAAGGAAGGAGGGCCGCGCGGGCACCGCCTCCGTTCAGATCACGCCCAGCGCGCGCATCGCCTCCGCCACGCGCACGAACCCGGCAATGTTCGCGCCGAGCACGTAGTCGCCGGGCGCGCCGTACTCCTCGGCCGTCTCGGCGCAGCTGTCGTGGATGTTGCGCATGATCGCGGCGAGCCGCTCCTCGGTCTGTTCGAAGGTCCAGCTGTCGCGCGACGCATTCTGCTGCATCTCGAGAGCGGAGGTGGCGACGCCGCCGGCATTCGCCGCCTTGCCCGGAGCGAACAGGACGCCCGCCTCCTGGAAGATGCGAACCGCATCCGGCGTCGACGGCATGTTGGCTCCCTCGCCGACCGCCATCACGCCGTTGCGGACGAGCTTTCGGGCGTCCTTTCCCGTCAGCTCGTTCTGGGTGGCCGAGGGCATGGCGATCTGGCAGGGCACGTCCCAGATCGAGCCGTTCTCGATGTAGTGCGTCCCGGTGCGCTTCAGCCGCGCATATTCCGAGATCCGTTCGCGCCGAACCTCCTTGATCTCCTTCACCAGGTCGAGGTCGATGCCATTCTCGTCGACGACGTAGCCGCCCGAATCGGAGCACGCGGCGACCGATCCGCCGAAGGCGAGTATCTTCTCCATCGTGTAGATCGCCACGTTTCCGGCGCCTGAAACGACGGCGGTCTTGCCGGCGAAGTCGGTTCCCCTCGTCGCCAGCATCCGCTCGACGAAATAGACCGCGCCGTAGCCGGTCGCCTCGCGCCGCGCCCGCGAGCCGCCATAGGCGAGGCCCTTTCCGGTGAGCACGCCGGCCTCGTACCGGTTGGTTAGGCGCTTGTACTGACCGAACATGTAGCCGATCTCGCGCCCGCCGACGCCGATGTCGCCGGCCGGAACGTCGGTATGCTCGCCGAGATGCCGGTGCAGTTCCGTCATGAACGACTGGCAGAAACGCATGATCTCCGCATCGCTCCGCCCGCGGGGATTGAAATCGGAGCCACCCTTGCCACCGCCGATCGGAAGGCCGGTCAGCGCGTTCTTGAAGGTCTGTTCGAAGCCGAGGAACTAGATGATCCCGAGATTGACCGACGGGTGGAATCGGATGCCGCCCTTGTAGGGCCCGAGCGCCGAGTTGAACTGGACCCGGAAACCGCGGTTGATCTGCACCTGCCCCTTGTCGTCGACCCAGGGCACACGGAAGATGATCTGGCGTTCCGGCTCGCAGATGCGTTCGATGACGGCGTCCTCGGCATAGTCGGGATGCTTCGCGACCACGCGCCCGAGGCTCTCCAGGACTTCCCGGACAGCCTGGTGGAATTCGGCTTCGCCGGCGTTCCTGCGAAGCACTTCGGCAAGGATCGGTTCAAGCTTCTCGTCGATCTGGATCAAGATGTGTCGTCTCGCTGCTGGAGCGGCTTCTCCGCTCGCGGATCATGGGAAGGCTTCGATCCGGCTTGGGGTGGCTGCCCGCGGTCCGTGGGACGAACCGCCTTGCCGCATCGCCGGCTGGAAGCTGCAGAGGCTTCTGCAACATTCCGCCGGGTCACGCCACAACCGCAGTGACGGCAGCGATGCTGATGAGTTTCCGCGTCGCACCCTTGGCAGAACGGGAGGGGGGCTCGGGCCGAATGGGGCCGCGGGGTGGTCCGACGCATGACCGAGGAGCGCCCCGCTGGGAGCGGATGCCCTGTCGCGCGCCGGCGGCAACCTTGGGAATCGCGGCCGGTCCGGCCATACATGTACGGCCGGACGGGCGAGGTTTGGGATCTCGGATCAGCCGTTGTTCGGCCGGGTCTCGCCATCGGGTGCCGGCAGCGGCTGCGGCGCCTGCTGGCGCTGCGGGCCGCGACCGTCCCGCGGACCGGTCCGACGCATGTCGGAGCGATCGAGCGCGCCGTCCTCGTTCCGATCGAACCGCTCGACCATCCGGTCGAAGCGCGCGTTGAACTCCTCGGCCGTCACCTTGCCGTCGCCGTCACGGTCGTGAGCCTGGAAGGCGCGCACCATGCGCTCGCGCATGGCGTCGAGCCAGAGCGCCTGGTACTCCTCGAGCGACAGCGTGCCGTCGCCGTCGGCGTCGAAGCGGGCGAGGCGGTCGCCGCGAACGGCGTCGATCTCGTCCTGCGTGATCCGGCCGTCGCCGTCGGCATCGAACTGCTCGAACATGCCGCGCATCGCGAAGCCCTCGCGGCCCGGGCCCTGGCCGCGCTGGAAGCCGTGCTTCCGGTCGGGGCCGTGGCCGCGCATGGCCTGATGATCGCCCTTCCGCCAGCCCTGGCCGCCATGGCCGTAGCTGTCGGCGAAGCTCGGCGCGGCGACGGCCAGGCTCGCACCCGCGGCGAGGAGAAGAGCCAGCAGAGTCTTTGTCGGGGTCTTCATGGGGAACCTCTTTCCCGTTGTTGGACGGGATCGATATAGGCTCCGCCGGTCCCGGGAGTTTGTCGGGAACCCGGGTCTTTGTCCCGGCCTGTCGCAGGTGGGCGGGCTGTTACATCCGGATACAATTTTCCGTCGCCCGGCCCCGCCGGGCCTGCATATTTGGGCGGAAGCGAGGCCTTGCGAACCCTGATGGAATCCTCTCCGCACATCCTGGTCGTCGACGATGCCGCCGACATCCGCGAGCCGCTCTCGCGATATCTCGCGAAGAACGGCTTCCGCGTCTCGACCGCCTCCGGCGGCCACGACATGCGGCGGGTCCTGAAGACCAGCGCCATCGATCTCGTCGTGCTCGACATCATGATGCCCGGGGAGGACGGGCTTTCGCTCTGCCGGATGCTGCGGGAGACGACCGGCATACCGGTGATCCTGCTCACCGCCCTCGCGGAGGATACCGACCGCGTGATCGGCCTGGAGATCGGCGCGGACGATTACGTGACGAAGCCGTTCAATCCGCGCGAACTGCTCGCCCGCATCCGGGCGGTGCTCCGCAGGGCCCAGTCGTTGCCGAAGAGGGCGGAGACGATCGGTGGTGGAACCCGGGTGGCGTTCGACCGCTGGATGCTCGACGCCGGGCGTCGCGAACTCACCGGGGCCGACGGCGTGGCCGTCCCGCTCAGCACGGCCGAGTTCCGCCTCCTCACCGTGTTCCTGCAGCGGCCGGGCGTCGTCCTCTCGCGCGAGCAGCTCCTGGACCTGACGCGGGGCCGGTCGATGGAGCCGTTCGACCGTTCCATCGACAACCAGGTGAGCCGGCTGCGCAAGAAGATCGAGGCAGATCCGAAGAACCCGAGCCTCATCAAGACGGTCTGGGCCGGCGGCTATGTCTTCGCCGCCGAGCCGCACGAGGCCGACGCATGAAGGCCCTGCCGAAGAGTCTCGGCGCGCAGCTGGTTGCGCTCCTCTTCGCGGCGCTCGTCGCCTCGCAGGCGCTCACGCTTTGGGTGCTGTCCGACGAGCGCACCGAGGCGCTGTGGCAGGCGAACCGGACCGGGCTCCTCGAGCGCACCGCGTCGGCGCTTCGGATGCTCGAGCTCGCACCGACCGACATGCGTGCGCCGCTGGCGGAGGCGGCAGGTTCCCGGCGCATCCGCTTCTGGGTGAGCGATGACAGCGCCGTCGCAGCCGCGACGCGGCAATCCGGGCCGCTCGCCATGCAGTTCGACCGCATGCTGGGCTCGCGCCTCCGCGCTCCGCCCCGGCTCGCGTTCCTCGAGCGCGACGAAGAGGCCGGTCCGCTGCGCTCGGTGCCGCTGCCGCAGGAGCGCGGCGAGCGCCGGGAGTGGCGCCGCCGCATCGCGGACGAGCGGCTCGACCTCGTCGTGTCTGTCCCGCTGCGCGATGCCGGCTGGCTCAACGCCCAGACCCGCATGCGGGGCGAGCCGATCGGCCTGCCCTGGCCCTCGCTCGTCTCGACCGCAGCCATGGCGCTCGCGATCCTGCTGATCGTGGCGTTCATGGCGCGGCGCGTCACGCGGCCGCTCGGAGCGCTCGCCGCGAACGCCGACGCGTTCGGCCGCGGCGCGCCGGTGAGCCGGATCCCCGAGACCGGGCCCGACGAGGTCCGCCGCCTGACGGCCGCCTTCAACGGCATGCAGGAGCGCCTCCACCGCTTCATAGCGGATCGGACGCGCATGCTCGCCGCGATCGGGCACGACCTGCGGACGCCCATCACGTCGCTCCGGCTCCGGGCCGAGCTGGTCGATGACGACGAGACCCGCGAGAAGATGCTCGCGACGCTCGGGGAGATGCAGGCGATGACGGAGGCGGCGCTCGACTTCGCGCGCCAGGACGCCCGGCCGGAGGAGATGCGCCGGGTCGATCTCGCCGCGCTCCTTTCGAGCGTGGCCGACGATCTCGCCGAGGTCGGCATGGACGTGACGGTCGCCGAGGCAGCCCGGCTGCCTTATGCCTGCCGGCCGAACGCGCTCCGCCGCGCGATCCGCAACCTGATCCAGAATGCGGTGCAGTACGGGACGCGGGCGCGGGTGAGCCTCGCGGATACGCCCGCCGGCCCGATCGTCGCCGTCGAGGACGATGGCCCCGGCATCCCGGACGGGCGCCTCGCCGACGTCTTCGAACCCTTCGTCCGGCTGGAGGCCTCGCGCAGCCGCGAGACGGGGGGCGTGGGCCTGGGCCTCGCCATCGCGCGGTCCGTCGTGCGCAGCCATGGCGGCGACATCGTTCTCGCGAACCGGGCCGAGGGCGGGCTGCGCGCCGAGATCCGCTTGCCCCGCCTGCTCCCGGAGGACGCCGCGACGGCTGGCGGTTGAGGCCGCCCCACCCTAGATCGTGGCGAGGAGGTCTTTCATGCTCGACGCGATCCGCGAGATGGTCCGGAAGGTCGGCCTCGCCCGTCCCGACCACCATTTCGACGACGACGATGCCCGGCTCGCGGTTGCAGCGCTGCTGCTCCACGCAGCCGATGTCGATGGCGGCATGTCGCCGGCGGAGCGCGCCAAGGTGCGTGATCTTCTCCGGCGCCAGTACCATCTTTCGGCCGAAGACCTCGACCGGCTGATCGCGGACGCGACCCGGGCCGAGGAGGAAGCGGTCGATCTCTACTCCTTCACGAGCGTTCTGAAGCGCCAGCTCGGCGACGCCGACCGGGTGGCCGTCGTGCGCCTTCTCTGGGAGATCGTCTACGCTGACGGCGAAGCCCAGGAGTTCGAGGAGAACCTCGTCTGGCGCGTCGCCGAGCTGCTCGCTGTGCCCCGGGAGCAACGCCTCTCGGCCAAAGCAGCCGTGGCCGACAGCATCACCCCTCCCAACGATGCCGAAGCATGATATTTGGGCTCGCCTGAATGTTCGGCACTTTCGATTCGTGTCCAGTCGCTCAGCGCATGTCGATCCCGTCCGCCCGCGAGAAGATCCTCGTCGTTCTCCACCAGGAGCATTCCAGCCCGGGGAAGCTCGGGCAGATGCTCCTCGCCAAGGGCTTCGATCTCGACGTCAGGAAGCCCCGTTTCGGCGATCCGCTGCCCGAGACGATGGCCGGCCATGCCGGCGCCGTCATCTTCGGCGGACCGATGAGCGCGAACGACCCTGACGACTACATCCGCCGCGAGACCGACTGGATCGGCGTGCCGCTGGCGGAAGGCGCGCCGTTCCTCGGCATCTGCCTCGGCGCACAGATGATGGCGAAGCATCTCGGCGGGACGGTTACGAGCCATTGCGACGGCTGCTGCGAGATCGGGTTCTACCGGCTTGCGGCGACGGCGGCGGGGCGCGCCCTCTGCGACTGGCCGGCCATGGTCTACCAGTGGCACCGGGAGGGCTTCACGCTGCCCGCCGGATGCGAGCTCCTGGCGCGGGGGGAAGTGTTCGAGAACCAGGCCTATCGCTGCGGCCCGGCCTTCGGGCTGCAGTTCCACAGCGAGCTCACCTACGCCATGGCCTGCCGCTGGACCGTCCGGGGCGCCGAACGCTTCGCGCTGCCGATGGCGCAGCCGCGCCGCGAGCACATGGCCGGGTGGTTCCGCTACGACCCGGCCGTCCGGGCGTGGCTTGCGACCTTCCTGGACGTGTGGCTGGCGCAGGACTGCCGGGATCGCGAGCGCCGCCGGGCAGCTTGACCGGGGTCAGACGCTCCCGATCTCCTCCCTCGCCCTGAACAGGGTACGCTCCAGCCAGACGATGCACTCGTCCACCGTCCCGGCGCTGTCGCCGGGCGGGACCGGCGGGCGCTCCACGAGGATCACGGGCAGGCCCAAGCGGCGCGCCGCCTCGATCTTCGCGCCCGCCCTGCCGCCGGAGTCCTTGGAGACGAGGTGGTCGATGCGGTGGGTCTGGAGGAGCTCCATCTCGGTCTCGGGGTCGGCGGCGGGGCGGCCGAGGACGAGCTCTCCCGGCGGCAGGACCTCGCCCGGGGCCGGCGGCTCGATCATGCGGAGAAGGCACCAGATGTCCTTGCGGGCGGCGAACGGCGCGAGCTCGCGCCGGCCGGCGGCGAGGAACACGCGCGCGCCGGAGGGAATCGCCGCGCTCGCCTCCTCCATCGAGGCGACGGGGACGAAGCGGACGTCCTCCTTCCGCTCGAAGGGCGGGCGCACCAGCTTCAACCGGGGAATACCGGCCGCTTCCGCGGCTTCCGCCGCATGGCGGGCGATCTGCGCGGCGAACGGGTGGGTGGCGTCGAC
>JAEZEK010000445.1 GCA_023417735.1 Pseudomonadota bacterium
GCCCGGCACCGCGCCCGCGCTGCGCGAGGCGACGGGCAGGCCGGCCGCCGCGATCTCCTCCACCACCGCAAGCCCGCGCTCCGGATGGCGCGGCGCGATGATCGTCAGCAGGTCCGCGCGCGCCTCGCGCATCCGCGGCAGCGCGGAAACGACGGCCGCCTCCTCGCCCGGATGCGTGCTCGCGGCGAAGAAGACGGGGCGGCCACCGATCGCGCTCCGGAAATCGGCGACCTCGGCAGGCTCGGCCTGGAGGGGCGGCACGTCGAACTTCAGGTTTCCGACCGCGAGGACGTGTCGTGCGCCAAGGGCCCGGAACCGCTCCGCATCGGCGTCGGTCTGCGCGACGCAGAGCGCGACCTTGCCGAAGATCGCCCGCGCGCCGGCGCGGAACCGCTGCCAGGACCGGAAGGACCTCTCCGAGAGCCGCCCGTTCACGATGAACAGCGGAACGGCGCTCCGATGAAGGCTCGCCACGGCTTGCGGCCAGAGCTCCGATTCCACGAAGATCGCCATCTCGGGGCGCCAGTGGGCGAGGAAGCGGCGGACGGCGCCTGGCGTGTCGACCGGCACGTATTGGTGGAGCGCGCCGCGCGGCAGCCGCTTCGCGGCGATCTCCGCGGAGGTTACGGTCCCGGTCGTCATCAGCACCGCGAGCCCGCGCGCCACCAGGCGGTCGACGAGCGGCAGCACGGCGTTGGTTTCTCCGACGCTCGCGGCATGGACCCAGGCCAGCGTCCCGCCCGGCCGGGGGGCCGAAGCGAACCCGAAACGCTCCCCGCGCCGGCCGGCATCCTCCTTGCCGCGCCGCGCCCGGCGTTCCAGCACCGGCCCCAGGAACGGTTCCACGCTCCGGCCGAGGGCGGAATAGAGCGCCAGCGCGATGTCTCCCGCCCGGTCAGTCACGGCCGGCGATCTCGTCGGCCCGCGCCTGGCACCGGTTCAACTCCGCTTCGACCTCGCGGCGGGCCGCCTGGAGCGCCGCCTCGTCGGCATCGGAGGCAACCCGGATCGGGCGTCCCATCGCCATCGCGCCCCGCCCGAACGGGAGCGGCAGACGCGCCCGGTCCCAGCTTTCGAAGGTCAGCGCGCGCTCGGTCGCCACCGCGACGGGCAGGATCGGGCGCCCCGAATGCTTCGCCAGAGCAACGATCCCTTCCCCGCAGCGGCGTGCCTCCCCGCGCGGGACGTCGGCGGTCTGCGCGACGTTGAGGCCGCTGCGAAGCGCCGCGAGCATCTCCAGGAAGCCCCGCGCGCCGCCCTTCTGCGCCGCCTTGAGGCGGTTGCGCCCGCCCGAGCCGCGGATCACGTGGAGCCCCATCGCGCGCGCAGCCGCGGCATTGATCTCGCCGTCCCTGGACCGGGAGACGAGGACGGCGAAGTGCTGGTCCGGCCGGCGCATGAGGGGGACGAGGAGATGCTGCCCGTGCCAGGAGCCGACGATGACCGGCTGGTTCTCGTCGACGATCGCCTGCGCATTGTCGGGTTCGAACACGAACCGGTTCGTGCGGCGGCAGAACTTGAGGTAGGCGGCGAGCGCGCGCCCGGCGGTCGCGGCGAGCGGGCGGGGCCGCGCGTTCTGGCTCGCCATCCGAAGGATCAGCCGCCGAGCGCCGCGAGGGCCGGGCCGTCGGCCGCGAACTGCGTCCCGAACATCCGCGAATAGGCGCCGTTCCTGGCGAGCAGCTCCGCGTGCGTGCCGAGCTCGACGATCCGCCCCTGGTCCATGAAGCAGATCATGTCCGCCTTCTTCACCGTGGACAGGCGGTGCGCGATCATGACCACCGTGCGGCCGGAGAGCAGCCTGTCCATCGCCGCCTGCACCTTGGCCTCGGCCTCCGCGTCGAGGGAACTGGTCGGCTCGTCGAGCAGCAGGATCGGCGCCGCGCGAAGCATCGCCCGGGCGAAGGCGATGCGCTGGCGCTCGCCGCCGGAGAGACGCCCGCCGGCCTCGCCGACGCGGGTGTCGTAGCCGTCCGGCAGCCGCATGATGAAATCGTGGGCGGCGGCGGCTTCGGCGGCCGCCACGATCGCCTCCATGGGCGCGCCCTCGGAGCCGTAGGCGATGTTCGCGGCCACCGTATCGTCGAAGAGGATCGGCTCCTGCGTCAGGAGCGCCGTCGCGCTGCGCAGGCTGGCGAGCGTCGCCCCGCGAATGTCCTGGCCGTCGATGAGGATGCGCCCCGCCGAGGGATCGAAGAAGCGCAGCAGCAGGTTGATCACGGTGCTCTTGCCCGCCCCGCTCGGCCCGACCAGCGCGACCTTCTGGCCAGCACCGATCCTGAGGTCGAAGTCGGCCAGCACCGGCTTGCCGGCATCGTAGCCGAAATGGACGTGCTCGAAGGTGATCGCGCCGCTCGTAACCTTGAGCGTGCGGGCGTTGCGCGCCTCCGTCACGTGCGAGGCGTAGTCTATGATCGCGAACACCCGGCTCGCCGCCGTGACGCCCTCGCTGAGGGAGGCTTGCGTGCTCGCCAGCGCCTTGAGCGGCTGGTAGGTCAGCATCGCCGCGGTCATGAAGCCCATGAAATGGCCGAGGCTGACGGTGCCGTTGATGCCCTGCCAGCCGCCGTAGAGGATCGCCGCCGCGAAGCCGACGCCGGAGAGCGCCTCGGTCACCGGCCCGACCGCCGCGCGCGAGCGCGCTGTGCGCATCAGGTAGTTGACCATGTTGCCGACGATGCTGCGGAAGCGCTTCGCCTCCTCGGCCTCCTGGCGATACGCCTTCACGACGCGGATGCCCTGGAGCGTCTGCGTCAGCATGGAACCGAGGTCGCCCGCCTCCTGCAGCGACTGCCGGACCGAGCCGCTGATCCGCTTCTTCTGCCGGCCGAGGAACAGGACCGCGAAGGGCAGCCCGGCGACCACGAGGAACGCCAGCCGCCAGTCCATGTAGAACATCGCGCCGACGAGGAAGAGCACGCTGAGGCCGTTCTTCACCAGCGCGGTCATGGTCTTTGCGGCCGCCCGGTCGACGATCGGCGTGTCGTTCACGAAGGCGGAGACGAAGCGGCCCGAATGCGTGCGCTGGATCCAGCCGAGATCGGCGTGGGCGAGCGTGTCGAACATGCGGATGCGCAGATCGGCGACGACCTGGTTGCCGAGCCAGGCGTCGGCGACCTGCGACACCCAGTCGGCCGCCGCACGGAACGCCATCACCAGGACGACGAGGCCCGGCAGCACGAAGAGCAGCCGCTCGTCCTTCGCGATGAAGACCTCGTCCGCCACCATCTGCATCAGGAAGGGCAGCACGCCCGAGGTCGCCGCCGTCGCCACCATGGCCGCGATCGCGATCGTCAGCACCTTCCAGTTCGGCGCCACGCTTTCCCGGAAGAGCCGCGACAGCACCGGCCAGGTGGCGTCCTCGGCGACGGACCAGCCCTCCTGCGGCCGCGTCCCTTCCGCGATCGGGAGAGGAGGGCCGTCAACCCGTTGCATCGGCCCCGCCGGGCTCGAGCAGACGGTGGAGATGGACGATGAAATAGCGCATCTGGGCGTTGTCGACCGTCAGCTGCGCCTTCTCCTTCCAGGCCGCGTAAGCCTGGGCGTAGTTCGGATAGATGCCGACGATGTCGAGCTTCTTGAGGTCCCGGAACCGGACCCGCTCGAGCGATTCCAGTTCTCCGCCGAAGACGAGATGAAGCAGCTGGTCGCCTGGCCTGCTCTCTTCGACTACCATCGTCCTTGCTCCGGGTCAGGCCGGCTGGCCGGCGCGCTCCTCGTCGCGGATGACGCCGTGAACGGCGGCCAGGAGTTCCGGATGGAGCACGGCGTTCCCGGCCGCCAGCGCGCCGTGGCGCAGCGACTCGCGATTGTACAGGAGCGACTGCCCGTCCACGGATGTCAACCGCCCGCCGGCTTCGTGCACCAAAAGGTCCGCAGCCGCAAGGTCCCAGTCGTGCGCGCGCGGCTTGGCGAAAGCGCCGTCGAGGCTTCCGTCCGCCACCAGCGCGAACCTGTAGGCGAGCGACGGCAGGTAGGGCGCATGGCGGGCGCCGAGCCGCTGCATCGTCTCGTGCCGGAACCAGCCCTTCGGCCCGCCGATGGCGGCCTCGCGCACTTCGCGGCGCGGAGAAACGGCGATCGTCTCGCCTTCGGCGTGCGCGCCGCCGCCCGCGGTTGCGGTGTAGAGC
>JAEZEK010000473.1 GCA_023417735.1 Pseudomonadota bacterium
AGCCTATACCGGCCAGAGCTTCGAGGAGACGCGGCAGGACGGATGGATCCAGGCGATCCATCCGGACGACCGGGCGGCCATGGCGACGGCCTGGAAGAGGGCGCTTGCCGAATCCGGCCCCTTCCAGGTCGACTGCCGGGTGCGCAGCCGCGACGGCGCCTATCGCTGGTTCTCGGTCCGCGGCGCGCCCGTTCCCGCCGGGGACGGCTCGATCGCGGAGTGGATCGGCACGTACACCGACATCCAGGACCGCCTCAACGCGCAGCAGGAGGTGGCGGAGCGCTCGCGCGATCTCGCGGAGCGCGTGAAGGAACTGCGCTGCCTTCATGCCATCGCCGTCGCCTGCAACCGCGAGGATGTCAGCCTGGAGGAGATCCTCGGCTGGATCGCGCTGGTCCTGCCCTCCGCCATGTGGCGCCCCGAAGACGCCGTCTGCCGGATCGCGCAGGACGGGGCGGACTATCCCACCCCGCCCTACGCGAGCCCGCGCGCGTGCATCTCGGCGGACATCGAGGTTGCCGGCGAAGCGGTCGGCCGGATCGAGGTCGGGTACCTGGCCGACGAGGAGGGCGAGGCCGTCTTCCTCAACGAAGAGCGGGACCTGCTCCACACGGTGGCGAGCCTGATCGGTCAGACGATCGCGCGCCGGCGCGACCGCGACACGCTCCGCCGGCAGAGCCGCGAGCTGGCGCGGCGGCAGACCCTCTTCGAGCAGATGGAGCGGCTCGCCAATGTCGGCGGCTGGGAGATCGACCTTTCGACCGGCGAGCTGATCTGGACCGACCAGACCTACAAGATCACGGAACTGCCGCGCGACCGGAAGCCGACGATCGCCTGGCAATCGAGCCGGTACGAAGGCGAGGCCGCCGCTCTCCACCGGCGCAAGATGCAGGAGATCATCGAGACGTGCGGCTCCTACGATCTCGAACTGCCCTACGTCACCGTCACCGGCCGACGCCGCTGGCTGCGCACCATCGGGCAGGTGGAAACGGTGGATGGCGAAGCGCGCCGGGTGTTCGGAGCGGTCACCGACGTCACCGAGGCCAAGGCCGCCCAGAGCCGCATGTGGGATCTCGCCAACCGCGACGCGCTGACCGGCCTGCCGAACCGCCGGCTGTTCCACGAGATCCTTGAATCGGCCGTTTCGGACGGCGGGGCCGATGGCCGGATCGGGCTGCTCCTGATCGACCTCGACGATTTCAAGGAAGTCAACGACACGCTCGGCCATGACGCAGGCGACGCGCTCCTGCGCGCGGTCGCGGCCCGGCTGCAGGGTATGGTCGGCGGATCCGGCACCGTCGCGCGGCTCGGCGGCGACGAATTCGCAGTGGTCCTGCCGCGCCTCGACGAAGATGCCGCAGCGCTGTCGCTCGCCGAACGGCTGATCGACGCCATCCGCCGGCCGATCGATTATCGCGGCGAGACGATCGCGAGCCGCGCCACGGCCGGCGTCTCGCTCTTTCCGGAGCAAGCCGCATCGGCGGCCGAACTCCTCAAGAACGCCGACGTCGCGCTCTATTCGGGCAAGCGCGGGCGGCGCTCGGGCGCCGTCCTGTTCCGGCCCGAGATGCGGCACGCGATGGAGGAGAAGGTCGCCGTCTGCGCGAGCGTGCGGCGCAGCCTCGAGGCCGGGGACATCATCCCCTACTACCAGCCGAAGATCTGCCTCCGGACCAACCGGGTGACGGGCCTGGAGGCGCTCCTCAGGCGCCGGCATCCGGAGCTCGGCATCCAGGCGCCCGGCGCCATCGCGCCCGCATTCGAGAACGTGGAGATCGCCGCGCAGCTCGGGGAGCGGATGCTCGAGGCGAGCCTGCGCGACATGGCCGCGTGGCGCGAGCAGGGCATCGAGTTCGGCCATGTCGCGCTCAACCTGGCGGAGGCGGAGTTCCGGCGGCCGGATCTCGTGGAGCGGCTGCTCGGGCGGATCGAGGCCGCCGGGCTCGCCCCGTCGCTCGTCGGCGTCGAAGTGACCGAGACCGTGCTCCTCGGCCGCGAGGGCGACACCGTCGACGCCAAGCTCCAGCTCCTCCACGAAGCGGGCCTCAAGATCGCGCTCGACGATTTCGGCACCGGCTATGCCTCGCTCACCCACCTGAAGCGGTTCCCGGTCGACATCCTGAAGATCGACCGCTCGTTCATCGAGAGCATCGAGGAGGACGAGGCGAGCCGGGCGATCGCGCTCGCCGTCATCGCGCTCGGGCACAGCCTCGGGATGGAGGTGGTGGCCGAGGGCGTGGAGACGTCCGGCCAGGCCGGAATCCTGTCGGCGGCCGGCTGCGACGTCGGGCAGGGCTACCATTACGCCCGCCCGATGCCCGCCCCGCAGGTGGCGCGCTTCGTGCAGGCCTTCGGCGAGCGGGCGCCGCCGGCGCAAGGGCCCGGGCGCAACCGCGCCCGCGCGTGAGCCTCAGATCACGCCGCGTTCCTTCAGGGCCGCGACCTCGCCCGCGCCGATTCCGAATTCCGCGAGCACCGCCTCGGTGTCGGCGCCGAGGTCCGGCGCCGGCCGGTTCACCCGGCACGGGGTCTCCGACATCTTCAGCGGGAAGCCAGTCATGCGGACGGTGCCGTGGCCCGGATGCGGCACGTCGAGCACCATCTCCTGCGCGGCGACCTGCGGGTCATCGAAGACTTCGGCGAGGCTCTGGACGCGCCCGCTCGGCACCCCGGCGGCGTTGAGACGCGCCACCCAGTTCTGCTGCGTGTCGCCCCGCATCCGCTCGTCGATGAGCGCGTTGAGGGCCGCCCTGTTCCGGATCCGCTGCGCATTGCTGGAGAATCGGGGGTCGTCCAGCAGGTGCTCGAGGCCGAGCGCGCCCAGGAAGCGCTTCAGGATCGGCGGCGTGCTCGGCGCCACCGCGACGTCCCCGTCGCTGGCGTGGAAAAGGCCGTAGGGCGATGCGACGGGATGATCGTTGCCGGTGGGGGGCGGCGTCTCGCCCGTCGCGAGCTGCGTCGAGGCGAGGTAAGCCATCATGCTGATCATGCCGTTCATCATGGAGGCCTCGACCTTCTGGCCGATGCCGTCGCGGTCGCGGACCCTGAGCGCCGCCACCACGCCGAGCGCGGCGTAGAGGCCGGCGATCAGGTCGGTGAGCGGCGGCGCGGCCCGGAGCGGCCCGCTCTCCGGGGTGCCGTTGACGGACATGAAGCCCGACATCGCCTGCGTGATGAAGTCGAAGGCGGGACGGTCGACATAGGGGCCCTCCGAGCCGTAGCCGTTCACGCTCGCCACCACCAAGCGCGGATTGAGGGCCTTCAGGCGGTCCGCGCCGAAGCCCATCTCGGCGAGCACGCCGGGCCGGAAGTTCTCCGCCAGCACGTCGGCGCCGGCGACGAGGCGGGCGAGCACCGCCTTGCCCTCCTCTCGCTTCAGGTCGAGGACGATCGAGCGCTTGTTGCGATTGAAGGCGGCGAAGTACCAGCTGAAGCCGTCGACGATGGAGCCCAGCTGCCGGACATGGTCGCCGTGGCCGGGCGGCTCGACCTTGATCACCGCGGCGCCGAGGTCGCCGAGGATCATCGTGCAGAACAGCCCGGACAGGATCCGCGTCAGGTCGATCACGCGGATGCCGGCGAGGGGTTGCTCCGCCATGGTCAGCCGGCCGCTGTCGCCACTTCGCCCATGCCGTGG
This sequence comes from Pseudomonadota bacterium, assembly GCA_023417735.1. GTDB lineage: Bacteria > Pseudomonadota > Alphaproteobacteria > Rhizobiales > Afifellaceae > Propylenella. Next base: position 3,638 of record JAEZEK010000473.1, read on the forward strand.
CGCTGCAGCCGCGGGCCGGCCTTCATGACCTGGCCGGGCAGCGTCCGCCCGATCACCCGCTCGACGCGGCGCGCGACCTCGCAGAGCCGGTCGAGGTCGATGCCGGTATCGTAGCCGCTCTCGTGGAGGAGGTAGACGAGGTCCTCCGTGCAGATGTTGCCGGTCGCCCCGGCCGCGAACGGGCAGCCGCCGAGCCCGGCGATCGAGGCGTCGTAGCGGCGGACGCCCTCGGCGAGCCCGACGAGCACGTTGGCGAGCCCGACGCCGCGCGTGTTGTGGAAGTGCAGCCCGACGTCGAGCTCCGGCGCCTCCGCGCGGAGCGCCCTCACCGCCGCCTGGACGGTCGGCGGCGTCGCCATGCCGGTGGTGTCGCCGAGGCCGATCCGCCGGATGCCGAGATCGCGGTATGCGGTCGCGATGCGGACCAGAGCGGCCGGCGGCACCTCGCCCTCGAACGGGCAGCCGAACGCGGTGGCGATGCCGCCGAACACCTCGATGCCGGCCTCGTCCGCCACCTTCACCACGTCGCGGAAGCCCGCGAGCGACTGCGCGATCGTACGGTTCACGTTCTTGGCGTTGTGGCTCTCGGAGGCGGAGCAGAACACCACCATCGCGTCGACGCCGGCCTCGGCGGCTCGCTCGGCGCCCCTGAGGTTCGGGACGAGCGCGGTCAGGAACGCGCCCCGGCTCCGGTCGACGCCCGCCATCACCTCGGCGGCGTCGGCGAGCTGGGGCACCGCGCGCGGCGAGACGAAGGACGTCACCTCGAGATGCCGCACGCCGGCGTCGATCATCGCATTGACGATCGCGATCTTCTCCTCGGTCGGGATGAAGGCCTTCTCGATCTGGAAACCGTCGCGCGGGCCGACCTCCACGATCTCGATGAAGCGGGGACCTGGATGATCCGCGCCGCTGCCCTGTCCGTTCATCGGGGATCCTCCTGGATACGACGGTGGTCCTGGCTGCCGGTCCGGCTGCTGCTGCTTGACCATGTCCTGCCCAGGTGGTCAACTTCGCGGCGCAAACAGGATGCGGACACGATCCGCACGATAAGCCTCGGAGGAAATCGCATGTTCCGACGCCTCGCCAGCGTCGCGGCCGTCGCCGCGTTGGCCCTGCCGCTCGCCGCCTTCACGCCGCAGAACGTGGAGTGCATCGCGCCGGCCAATCCCGGCGGAGGGTGGGACTTCACCTGCCGCACCGTGGGCAAGCTCCTCACCGACACGGGCCTTCTCGGCGGGCAGGTGCAGGTCACGAACATGACCGGCGCGGTCGGCGCGGTGGCCTATGCGAACGTCGCCTCCAAGCGCTCGGGCGACCCGAACCTGATCGTCGCCACCTCCACCGTCGGCATCACGCAGATCGCCCAGGGCAAGTACCCGGCCGGCGTCGATGCGATGCGGTGGCTGGCCATGCTCGGCGCCGACGTCGGCGTCGTCCTCGTCCAGAAGGACGCCCCGTACAATTCCCTCGAAGAGCTCCTGACGGCGCTGAAGAACGATCCGGGCTCGGTCGTCGCGGCCGGCTCGTCGGGCGTCGGCGGGTGGGACCACCTCCGCCTGCTCATGATGCTGGAGGAGGCCGGCATGGCGACCGACCAGCTGAAGAGCGTGAAATGGGTCGAGTTCTCCGGCGGCGGCGACGCCGTCACGCAGCTGATGGGCGGCCATGTCGGCGTGGTCTCCACCGACATCGGCGAGATCGGCGGCTTCATCCAGTCGGGCGACGTGAAGGTGCTCGCCGTGATGTCCGGCGAGCGGCTCGAGGCCTATCCCGACGCGCCTACGGCCAAGGAGCAGGGCGTCGATTACGAGGGCTACAACTGGCGCGGCTTCTACATGGGCGGCAAGGTCGACGACGCGTCCTACGACGGCTGGGTCGAGATCATGCAGAAGCTCTACGAATCGAAGGAATGGCAGGAGACGGCGAAGGCCAAGGGCCTGACGCCGGTCTGGCGCGGCGGCGAGGAGTTCGAGGCCTTCGTCCGTGAATCCGAAGAGAACATGAAGAACGTGTCGAGGGCGATCGGGGTCATTCAGTGACCCGAGGCCTGAGCGACCGGATCGCGGGCGTCATTCTCCTGGCGCTCGCGGTCGGGTTCTGGGTGGCTGCCTCGCAGTACCAGGTGAGCTTCGGGGATCCGGTCGGACCGGCCGCGTTCCCGAAGCTCGTCGCCATCCCGCTCGGGCTCTTCTCCCTCTACCTCGTGGCGCGGCCGGATCCCGATCCGCAATGGATCCACTGGCCCGGCATCGTCCGCCAGGGCGTGACGCTCGCGGTCCTGCTGCTCTACCCGCTGCTCCTCGAGCCGCTCGGGTTCCCGGCCGCGACCGCGCTCGGCAGCATGATCCTCGCGCGCATCCTCGGCGGCAGCTGGCTGCAATCGGTGCTGCTCGGCCTCGTGGTGGGCGGCGGGCTCTTCGTCGTGTTCGACACGGTGCTCGGGCTGCCTCTCCCGTTCGCTCCCGAACTGTCGTTCTGAACCCCGTTCCGGCGGAGGCGCCATGGAAACGCTCGGCTTCCTCGCGCAGGGCTTCGCGGTCGCGTTCACGCCGCCCACCATAGGCCTCGCGCTCGTCGGCTGCTTCCTCGGCACGATCATCGGCGCGCTGCCCGGGCTCGGGCCGGTGAACGGCGTCGCGATCCTGATCCCGGTCGCCTTCTCGCTGCAGCTTCCGCCCGCCTCGGCGCTGATCCTCCTCGCCTGCGTCTATTACGGCTGCATGTATGGCGGCCGGATCTCGGCGATCATGCTCAACATCCCCGGCGACGAGCCGGCCATGATGACCTGCCTCGACGGCTACCCCATGGCCCAGAAGGGGAAGGCGCCGGAGGCGCTCGCCATCTCGGCGGTGGCCTCCTTCGTCGGCGCGATCCTCGCCACGATCGGCCTGCTCCTCTTCGCGCCGCTGCTGGTCCGCTTCGCCATCCATTTCGGGCCGGCCGAGTATTTCGCGCTCTACGTGCTCGCCTTCGCGACGATCGGCGGGATCACCGGCGCCAACCCGGCCAAGACGCTGCTGGCGGCGGGCCTCGGGCTCGCGCTCGGCACCGTCGGCATCGATCCGCAGAGCGGCGTTCCCCGGTTCACCTTCGGCGTGTTCGAGCTCTTCGACGGGTTCGACGCGATCGTGGCGATCGTCGGCCTGTTCGCGATCTCCGAGGTGTTCGTCCTGCTCGAGCAGGGCCACGCCGCCATCTCGGCGCGGACGGTGGCGGTGAGCCGGGCCTTCGCGAGGGGGAAGGACATCGCGGCGTCCACCGGCGCCATGCTGCGCGGTTCGGTGATCGGCTTCGTGTCGGGCGTGCTGCCCGGCGCCGGCGCCTCGCTCGGCTCCTTCCTCGCCTACACGATGGAGAAGCGCTATTCCGACCGGGACGGCAGCTTCGGCAAGGGCGACCCGCGCGGCGTGGCGGCGCCGGAGGCGGGCAACAATGCCGCGGCCGGCGGCGCGCTCGTGCCGATGCTCAGCCTCGGGGTGCCCGGATCGGGGACGACGGCCGTCCTCCTCGCGCTCCTCATCTCGCTCAACATCACGCCAGGGCCGCTCCTCTTCCAGAAGGAGCCCGACGTCGTCTGGGGGCTGATCGCGGCGCTGTTCTTCGCCAATTTCGTGCTCCTCCTGATGAACCTGCCGCTCGTCGGCATCTTCACGCGCCTGCTCGCGATCCCGATGTGGGCGCTGATGCCGTTCGTGGTGATGATCAGCTTCGTCGGCATCTACTCGATCAGCCATTCGCCCTTCGACATCTTCATGATGGTGCTGTTCGGCGTGCTGGGCTATCTCCTGCGCAAGCTCGCCATTCCCGTCGTGCCGGTGGTGCTCGGGCTGCTGCTCGGGGCCGACATGGAGAGCGCCTTCCGGCGCGCGCTGTCGATCTCGGGGGGCGAGTACGGGATCCTCTTCCAGAGCGGCATCTCAATCACGCTCTATGCGCTGACCGCGATCTTCCTGGCCGTCGCCGTCTATCTCGGCATGCGGCAGAAGCGGGCGCCCCATCCGGAGGCCGAGCCGGAGCACGACTGACCGCGCCCGCGCCGGCCGGGGATCGAAACCGCGGCACGCCCGTTATGCCGGGCCATGAAGGACGTCGACACGCTGCGCTGGGGGCCGCTCGGAGAGGGCACGGTCCATCTATGCATCGACATGCAGAACCTCTTCGCAGAGGCGACGCCGTGGCACACGCCCTGGATGGAGCGCGTCCTGCCGGTCGTCGCCTCGATCGCCGAGCGGCATGCGGAGCGCACCGTGTTCACCCGCTTCATCCCGCCGGAGCGGGCCGAGGACATGCCCGGAATGTGGCGGGCCTATTACGAGGCCTGGCCGGAGATCACCCGCGAGCGCCTCGCGCCCGGGCTGATCGACCTCGTGCCGCCGCTCGCCCGCCTCGCCCCGCCGGCGCGCGTGCTCGACAAGTTCCATTACTCTCCCTTCTTCGGCACCGACCTCGCGGCCTTCCTGGTCGAGCGCAAGGTGGACACGCTCGTCGTCAGCGGCGCCGAGACGGACGTCTGCGTGCTGGCCGGCGTGCTCGACGCGGTCGACCACGGGTTCCGCGTCGTGCTCGCGCGCGACGCGCTCTGCAGCGGCTCCGACACCACGCACGACGCGCTCATGACGCTCTACGGGCGGCGCTTCTCGCAGCAGATCGAGCTCGCCGACGCCGCGACCATCCTGGAGAACTGGCGCTGACCGCCGCGGGAGGCGCGCCGCTCCGGCTGGCCGCGCGAGCCGTGGCGGGAACGACACGGAGCGCCGGATTCGCCCGCCGGCACGCCGCCGCCCTTGACCGTATGCGCGCTTGGGTTTTCGTTCTTCAGCAACTCGGCCGGACCCGGCCATGGGACCTACGACCTTGATCGACAGACGGATCTTCCTTTCCGGAGCCGGCGCGCTGCTGGCCTCGGCCTGCACCCAGAGCGCGCCCGCGCCGAAGCCGGTCGCGGCTGCGCCGCTGCCGCGCCTGATGCTGGTCCCGGAGACGCCGGAGCCGTTCCCGGTGGCCGCCGTCGACCTCGCCAAGGTGCCGCCGCAGTTCCATCGCCAGATGGTCGCCGACCCGACCGGGGAGCCGCCGGGCACGGTCGTGATCGATACCGGTGCGCGCTACCTCTACCTCGTCATGGAGGGCGGAATGGCGATGCGCTATGGCGTCGGCATCGGCCGCGACGGCTTCGAGTGGAACGGCGACGCCGTTGTCGGCGACCGGCAGGAATGGCCGAAGTGGTTCCCGCCGAAGGAGATGATCGAGCGGCAGCCGGAACTCGCCGAATATGCGAACGGCATGGACGGCGGGCCCGCCAACCCGCTCGGCGCCCGCGCGCTCTACCTGTATCAGGGCAGGAAGGACACGCTCTACCGCATCCACGGGACCGCCGAGGTCGCCTCGATCGGCCGGGCCGTCTCCTCCGGCTGCGTGCGCCTCCTCAATGCGGACGTGATCGACCTCTACAACCGGGTGCCGCTCGGCGCCCGCGTGGTCGTCCTGCCGCCGGCGCAGACGCTCGCCGTCTGAGGACAGGACGCCGCTTTGATTTCCCCGGCCGCGTCGGGCATGGTGCGGCCGAGGAGTATGCGTGGCCCCGTCGACGACCAGACCCGATGAAGGCAGCCGCCCGGGCGGCCCTGACATGCCCCTTCCCGCCGACGCCGGCTTTGCCGCCGATGCCGCGCCGACGGCCTGGCATGCGATCGGCGCAGACGAGGCGCTGGCGCGCACGGAGAGCTCGCCGCGCGGCCTGACGGGCGCCGAGGCGGCGGCGCGGCTCGCGCGGTTCGGCCCGAACAAGCTGCCCGGGGCCAAGCGCAAGAGCGCGCTCGCCCGCTTCCTCGCGCAGTTCCACAACGTCCTCATCTACGTGCTGATCGTCGCCGCGATCGTCACCGGCGTCATGGCCGAGTACGCCGACATGACGATGATCATCCTCGTGGTCGTCGCCAACGCCGCGATCGGCTTCATCCAGGAAGGCCGGGCCGAGCGCTCGCTCGAGGCCATCCGCGACATGATCAGCCCGCGCGCGTCGGTGCTGCGCGACGGCAGCCGCGTGTCGGTCCCGTCCGCCGACCTGGTGCCGGGCGACATCGTGCTGCTGGAGGCGGGCGACCGCATCCCGGCCGATCTCAGGCTCATCCGCGCCCGCAGCCTGCGCATCGAGGAGGCCGCGCTCACCGGCGAGTCGGTCCCGGTGGAGAAGGGCGAAGCGCCCGCCAGCCCGGAGGCGCCGCTCGGCGACCGCAGCTCGATGGCCTTCTTCGGCACGCTCGCCGTGGCCGGGCAGGGCATCGGGCTGGTGGTGGCGACCGGCAGCGCGACCGAGCTCGGCCGCATCAGCACCATGCTCGGCGA
>JAEZEK010000488.1 GCA_023417735.1 Pseudomonadota bacterium
GACCACTACTTCAACGTCGAGAACGTCAACGACCTGGTGCCGGCCTTCCAGGCGATCGGGGCACAGCTCTCCGAGCTTCGCATCTCGAAATAGGGCGCTCGGCGACCGCCGCATGGCACGGCCCGCCCTTCGGCGGGCCGTTTCCTGTCAGCCCCCGCCCCGGAAGCCGGTGGCGAGGAGATAGAGCTCCGGGCTGTCCGGGCGGCTCGCGGGCGGCTTGACGTGCTGGACCTTCATGAAGTCGCGCTTCAGGTCGGCGAGCAGCGTGTGCTCAGTGCCGCCCCGGAACACCTTGGCGAGGAAGGCGCCGCCGGGCGCGAGCACCTCGCGCGCGAAGGCGGCGGCGATCTCGCAGAGCGCGACGATCCTCAGATGGTCGGTCGCCTTGTGCCCGGTGGTGGGGGCGGCCATGTCGGAGAGGACGAGATCGGCCTTGTGGCCGCCGAGCGCGGCCTTCAGCGCGTCCGGCGCATCCGGGTCGAGGAAGTCCTTCTTCAGCACGACGACGCCGGCGAGCGGATCCATGTCCAGATAGTCGATCGCCACGACGCGCGGGTCGTCGTCGCTGGAGCGGACGCGGTCGGCCGCGACCTGCGACCATCCGCCGGGCGCCGCGCCGAGGTCGACCACCCGCAATCCGGGCCTGAGCAGGTGGTGGCGATCGTCGATCTCGGCCAGCTTGTAGGCCGCGCGGGAGCGGAACCCCTCCTGCTTCGCGCGCGCGACATAGGGGTCGTTCAGCTGCCGCTCGAGCCAGCGCTGCGAGGAGACCTTCCGCTTCTTCGCCGTCTTCACCCGCTGGTGCAGCCCGCGATGGCCGGTGCCCGCCTTCTTCACGCCGGCGCGCCCGCATCCGCGCCCTGGCGCGGCGCGCGCAGGAAGCCGTCGGCCCGCATCATCTGCACGAGGATGCCCTCGCGCAGGCCGCGGTCGGCGACCCGCAGCCGCTCGCACGGCCATTCGCGCCGGATCGCCTCGAAGATCGCGCAGCCTGCGAGCACCAGGTCGGCCCGCTCGCGGCCGATGCAGGGATTGGCGACGCGCTCGTCGTAATCCATCGCCGTGATCTTCGACATCATCCGGGCGATGTCGCAATCCTCCATCCACAGGCCATCGACGTAGCGGCGGTCGTACCGCGGCAGGTCGAGGTGGACGCCCGCAAGCGTCGTCACCGTCCCGGACGTGCCGAGGAAATGGAAGCTGCGGCGAGCGACCGCCTCCCGCAGCGCCTCGCGCGCCTTGAAGCGCCGGAATTCGTCGCGCACGTGCGCCACCATCGCCTCGAAGGTCGCGCTGTCGACCCTGACCCCGCCGAACCGCTCGGCGAGCGTGACGACGCCGACCGGCAGCGACACCCAGGCCCGAATCAGGTTGCCGCGCCGGCGGCTCCTCTGGCGGTCGAGCCAGACGATCTCGGACGACCCGCCGCCGATGTCGAAGAGGACGGCCCCCTCCGCCTCCGGGTCGAGCAGCGCGCAGCAGCCGGAGACCGCCAGGCGCGCCTCCGTGCGGCGGTCGATGATCTCGAGGTCGAGGCCGAGCTCGCGCCGCACGCGGGCCAGGAACTCGGCGCCGTTCGAGGCGCGGCGGCAGGCCTCGGTCGCGATCAGGCGGGCGCGGAGCACGCGGCGGTCGCCGAGCTTCTGCCGGCAGATCCTGAGCGCGCCCAGCGCGCGCTGCATCGCGCCGTCGCCGAGGAGCCCGCTCTGCGCCACCCCCTCGCCGAGGCGCACGATCCGCGAGAAGGAATCGACGACCCGGAACGTGTCGCCGCGGGGCTCGGCGATCAGCAGCCGGCAATTGTTCGTCCCGAGGTCCAGCGCGGCGTAATAGGGGCCGCTCCCGCGCCCCGGCCGGGCGCGGCCGCCGTGACGGTGCCCGTTCGCCCACGGCCGGACGGAATCGTCCCCGCGCGACGGACCGGGGCGGGCTTCGGGCGCACGATGGTCCGTGGATCCGACATCGCGGCAGGCGTCGGTCGACTGGAACCCGTGTTCGTCCTGCGAAGCCTCCACCGCCCTCTCTGGCCCAGACGCGCAGCCCGCGTCCGAGGCGTTGCTCATCTATCCTGCTCGCTTTCCCGGGCGCGCAGCCGAACACCGGCCGTGCGCGCCTCCTTGCGTCGGGATCCAAGATAGCAACTCGCACGCCGATGTGAAACGGTCGCGCCGAACCCTTTGCAATCCCGGGCGAGGCCGCTATATAGCCCTCGTCGCCGCCGGCCATGCCGCAGCGATCCGCCGGCCCTTCGCGCCGCGACCCGGTGGGGGATAGGTTAACGGTAGACCCACGGACTCTGACTCCGTTAGTCCTGGATCGAATCCAGGTCCCCCAGCCAAATCCCTTCGCGAGCGCGTTCCCCCGATCCGGCCGCGGCCGGATTTCTTGTTGTCTCCCAGGTCATAGCTTTGGTCCTGTTGACTGCGGCGGTGAGGTGCGGATCGAAAGTCCCTCTCTCCAGCCCTGTCTTTTCTGAACCTGTCTGCATTCGCGTCTTGCTCATCGAGCCTCGCGAGGGAAGCGTCGACCTGCCCCGAATGGCGGGGGCGCGCTTTCAGGACAGCCTAGACGTACGCGCGCTGATCGAGCCCCACGGCCAACGATTACCGGCCCAGTTCGAGGCGACCGGATGGACACGCTCCCGCTGGCCGCCCTCACATGCCATCGAGGTACTCAGGGCGCTTCGCGAACGGCAGCTCTTCAAGGCGCAGATCAACGAAGACCTGCAGCCGTTCCACGTCGTCATCCGAAGGCTCAATGGCCCCGACGGCGCCCCTCCCTGCACGGAATTCGAACCGGAGCCCATACAGGACCCTAGGACCGCAGCAGCGGCGCGGCCGCCATCCCCGCTCGGCCGTAATAGAGCGCGACCGTGTGCCTCGCCTCTGCGAGGAACAGCCAGCGCTCGGCGAGCAGACCCACGAGGTGCGCGACCGCGGCCGCTATCGGCCTCCTGGCCGGGCGCGGCTCGACCCGCTCAATGCGCGACATGCAGACGCCGCGCCGAGCCGAGTCGCCCAAAGAGAAGATCCGGCCGCGCGGGATCCGGAAGCTCGGCCTCGAACTCCGCGACTTCCTCACGGATCTTGTCGAGAACCGCCCGTATGTCGTTCCAGTCGAAGCCGACCGTGCCGGCGCGCTTCTGGAGCTT
>JAEZEK010000008.1 GCA_023417735.1 Pseudomonadota bacterium
CCATAGGTCCAAGACGCTCGCCGCGGCGCGCACAGCGTCGGTCGTCGCGTTGCAGGGGCCGCTCAAAGCTTCGGCAAGGACCGTCCCGTCGCGCCGGAGAAGGCGCGCGCGCGACCGGGTGCCGCCGCCGTCGACGCAGAAGATGAGGCGCTCCATGACCGCCTCTCTGGCGGAAACCGGATGCCTGCGCAAGGCGGTGTCAGGCGGCGCCGACCGCCTTCAGGACGGCCTTCGTCAGCGACTGCTTCTGCCCGAAATAACCCGGCCAGGGGTCGCCGCGCTCGAGGAGCAGCGCCGGCAGTGTCCTGACGTCGAACGCCGAGCCGCGCTCGATCGTCTCGAGCTCCTCCCAGGTGACGGGAGCCGCGACCGGGGCGCCTTCCCGGGCGCGCGTGGAATAGGGCCCGATCGCGGTGGAGCCGCGCTCGTTGCGAAGGTAATCGACGAAGATCCGGCCCTTGCGCCGCGCCTTGGCCATGTTGGCGACGAAGCGGCCCGGCTCCTCGTCCGCCATCGCCTGCGCCACGCCCTTGCAGAAGGCCTTCGTCTCGGGCCAGCCGGCGCGGCGGACGAGCGGAACCACGACGTGAACGCCCTTGCCGCCGGAGAGCATCGGATAGCTCGTCAGGCCGATCTTGCCGAGGCGGTCGCGCAGATCGAACGACGCGCGTCGGACGTCGCGGAAATCGAGGCCTTCGTCGGGGTCCAGATCGAAGACGAGCCGCTCGGGCTTCTCGAGCTGGTCGACCCGCGAGCCCCAGACGTGGAACTCCAGCACGCCCATCTGCACGCCGGCCACGAGGCCCGCGAGGTCGTCGACGTAGAAATACTGCTCCGTCTCGCCGGAATTCTCGGTGATCATGACGTGGCGCATCGCGTCGGGGAAGCCGCCCGTATCGTGCTTCTGGAAGAAGCACTTGCGGCTGCGGCCCTGCGGACAGCGGACGAGGCTGAGCGGCCGGCCGCCGACGAAGCGCAGCATCTCGGCGGACACGGCCTCGTAATAGTCGAGGAGGGCGGCCTTGGTCAGGCCCTGGTTCGGGAAGAGCACCTTGTCCGGGCTCGTGATCCGAATGCCTGCCCGCGTCGTGTCGTCGCCCTCGCCGCCTGGCCGGGCCGGCGCCTGCGCAGGCTTCTCGAGCACGACCTCGCGCGGCGGCTTGTCCTCCCTGAGCCCCTGGAACGAGGGGTGGCGCAGGATGCCGTCGCCGGTGAACTCGGTATAGGCGATCTCGGCGACGAGCTCGGGCCGGACCCAGCGCGCGCTCCGCCTTATCTCCCGCGGCACCTCGGCGAAGGGCGACCGAGGTTCGGCGCGGTCCGCGAGCTTCCTGCCGAGCGCCTCCAGATCGTCGGCGTTGAAGCCGGTGCCGACCCGGCCGGCGTAGACGAGCCGGCCGTCCTGCCAGGTCCCCACGATGAGCGAGCGGAACGCCTGCCGCTTGTCCGACGGCATCCAGCCGCCGATCACGAATTCCTGCCGCCGGGTGCACTTCGTCTTCAGCCATGAGCGCGTGCGCTGGCCGCGATAGGGCGCCTCCGCCTTCTTCGAGACGATGCCCTCGTGGCCGGCGGCGCAGAGCCGGCCCAGCACCGCCTGTCCTTCCCCGCGCACATGCTCGCTGTAATGGATCGGCGCCTCCTTCGGGATGCCCTCGAGCAGCGCCCGAAGCCGCTCCTTGCGCTCCACGAGCGGCTTGGCGCTGAGATCCTCCCCCGCTTCGGCGAGGAGATCGAAGGCAAAGAAGGCGATCGGCCCGCCCTCCTTCAGCGCCGCCTGCAGGGTGGAGAAATCGGTGCGTCCGTCGGGGGCGAAGGCGACGATCTCGCCGTCGACGAGGGCGCCGCTCAGGCCGAGCGTAGCGAAGGCACGGGCGACCGGGCGAAAGCGGTCGGTCCAGTCGAGGCCGTTGCGGGTGTAGCAGCGCACCTCGGCGCCGTCGGCGGCGACGAGCGCGCGGTAGCCGTCATACTTCAGCTCGTGCAGCCAGTCCCGCCCGTCGGGCGGCTCGGAGACGAGCGTCGCGAGCTCCGGCGGGCGGAACGGCGGCAGCCCGACCGGCTTGCGCTTGCGCGCGCGCCGCGCGGGCGGCGCCTTCCCCTCGGGCTGCGCGTCCCTGTCGGAGTGCCACACTGCGGAATCGCCGGTGGCGATCTCGTCCATGCTGCGCCCGGTCGTGACGCTGGTGACGTGCTCGGAGAGCAGCGGATCGGCCTCGTCGGCGGTCTCGTCGCGCTCCTTGATGAGGAGCCAGTTCTCCCGCTTCTCGCCCGCACGCGGCTTCAGGCGGATGAGCGCCCAGCCGCCCTTCAGCCGCTCGCCATGAAGGTTGAAATGGAGCTTGCCCTCGGCCAGCCCTTCCCGCGGATCGTGGAGCGGCTCCCAGGTTCCGCGGTCCCACAGCATGACCGTGCCGCCGCCGTACTCGCCCTTCGGGATGGTGCCTTCGAAGCCGCCATATTCGAGCGGGTGGTCCTCGGTACGGACGGCGAGCCGCTTTTCCGAGGGGTCGAGGCTCGGGCCCCTGGTGACGGCCCAGCGCGTGAGGACGCCGTCGAGCTCGAGCCGGAAGTCGTAGTGGAGCCGGGTGGCAGCGTGCTTCTGCACGACGAAGCTGAAGCCCTCGCCGGCCTTCACCTCGCCCTTGGGCTCGGCGGTGCGCGAGAAGTCGCGCTTGCGGTTGTACTCGCCGAGCGCTTCGGACGTCTTCGCGCGCGCCATGCGTCAGGCC
>JAEZEK010000012.1 GCA_023417735.1 Pseudomonadota bacterium
TCAACTCATTCGTCAGTCAAGAAGCTTAAGAGGACAATTCGCCGTTCCGCGGCTTCGGGATGACGAGCAGTGAACGGTCCATCCACCTCGGGATTTGGCGAAGCTCAGCCGACCAGGAGCGACTGCCCGCCGTCTATCCAGATCGGCGTGCCCGTGATGTGCCGGGCCCGGTCGGACACCAGGAAAAGGACGAGGTCGGCCACCTGCATGGCGGTTCCCGCCGCGCCGTCGGTGAGCGGGATCTTGCCGTCCGGGAACTCGACCGGCTCCCTCTCCTTCTCGACGTTCCGCGGCTCGGTGTTCTCGTCGATCTCCGTCTCGATCCGGCCCGGGCAGATCACGTTCACGCGGATGCGGTGCTTGGCGAGCTCGAGGGCCGTCATCTTGCAGAAAGCGACCTGCGCCGCCTTGGTGCAGGAATAGGCCGTCGCGCCGGTATTGCTGAAGGTCCGCGTGCCGTTGATGGAGGAGGTGACGACGACCGCTCCGCCGCCTGCGCGCTTCAGGTGCGGCACCGCGTGGTGCAGCGTGAGGTAGGTGCCGCGGAGGTTCACGGCGACGGTGCGGTCCCATTCCTCCGGCTGCAGCTCGTCGATCGGCGCCCACACGCCGTTGATGCCGGCATTCGCGAAAACGATGTCGAGGCGGCCGAATTCGCCGGCGAGCCGGTCCGTCGCGCTCCGCATGGCGTCGCTTTCCGATATGTCGGCCACGAGCGGCAGGGCGCGGCCGCCGGCCCGCTCGATCTCCGCCGCCGTCTTCCGGACTTCGTCATCGGTCCGACTCAGAACGCCGATCGCGGCGCCTTCGCGCGCGAGCAGGACGGCCGCCGCCTTGCCGATGCCGGAACCCGCGCCCGTCACCAGCGCCACCTTGCCTTGAAGCTCCATCGCCCGCCTCCGCCCGTCGAAAGGACGGGAACGGAGGCTTTCTGAGGTGGTTCCGGTCCGCCGGCGCACTCAGCGGCTGCGCATCCTCGCCAGCAGCTCCGCCGTCGGATAGCCGTCCGCCGGCAGCCCGAGCGCCGCCTGCGCGCGCCGGACGCCGGCCCGCGTCAGCTCGCCGAGCCGCCCGTCCGGCTCCCCCGCCTGGTACCCCGCCGCATTGAGGAGCTGCTGCAGCGCCTTCAGGTCGGCACTCGGCAGAGGCGGGGGCGGATTGCCGCGCTGCATGGGCGGCGCGCCGGCGAGCCGCGTCGCGAAATAGGCCGCGGTGAGCGTGTAGTTCGACGACTGGTTCCACTCCCAGTACATGTCGAAGTTGCGGTAGGCCATGAAGGCCGGGCCGGACCGGCCCATCGGCAGCAGGATCGCCGAGGGCGGACCGGCCGGATCGATCGGCCTGCCGTCGGCGGCGACGACGCCGGCCTGCAGCCAGTCCCGCACCGGGCGCTTGTTGGCGAGATAGGCCTCCTGCCAGGGAAACCGCGCGGGAAGCCGCACCTCGCGCAGCCAGGGCTCTCCCGGCCGCCAGCCGAGCTCGCGCACGAGCCGCGCGGCCGAGGCCATGGCGTCCGGGACGTTGTTGACGAGGTCGCGTCGGCCGTCGCCATCGAAATCGACCGCGAGCCTCAGATAGTGCGACGGCATGAACTGGACCTGGCCGAGCTCGCCGGCCCAGGCGCCGCGCATCTCCGACGGCTTCAGGTCGCCCGCCTCCAGGATCTTCAGCGCCGCGATCAGCTCGCCCCGGAAGAGATCCGGCCGCCGGCAATCGTAGGCGAGGGTGGCGAGCGACTTCAGCGACGAGAACGAGCCGGTGTTCCGGCCGAAGTCGGTCTCGAACCCCCAGAAGGCCGCGATGACGGCGCCGGGCACCCCGAACTGCCGTTCCACGCGCGCGAAGAGATCGGCGTGGCGCGCCAGCAGCGCCTTGCCGGTGGCGAGGCGCTCCGAGGAGATCATCCGGTCGGCGAACTGGAGGAAGCTCAGCGCGAGCGTCGGCTGGCCGCGGTCGTGCTTCAGGATGCCCGGGTCGAAGGTGACGTGATCGAGCGCCGCGAGGGTCCGCCCGGAAACCCCGGCGGCGGCGGCTTCCTTGCGCACGCCGTCCAGCCATGCGGCGAAGGGCTGGCCCTGCCGGCAGGACAGGTCGGCCCGCGCCGGCGACCCCGCAGCGGCGAGGAGAGCCGCGGCGACCAGACCGGATCGCAACCACATCCGCATCGGCCTGTCCTCCCTCGGTGAATCGGAGCCCGATCCTACCCGATCGCGCCCGGCCTGCGGCATCCCGACTCACCCCCTCCACCTGGCGGAACGCTCGGAATCCCTCGCGGATTCGCCCGGCAGGAGGACAACATGCCGCGGGTCGCCTCGAGCGTCATCGACCGGGTGATCTATGACGATGCCGCCCACGACCTCGTCGTCGTGTTCCACGGCACCGGCGCCTATCTCTACAGCAACGTTCCCAAGCGGCTCTACGCGGCGCTGCTCGCCGCCGCCTCCAAGGGCCGCTTCTTCAACGAAAGCATACGCGGGCGCTTCCCCTGCGAGCCGCTCGGCGCACGGCCGAGGCGGCGCATGATCGAGGTGGAGGGCTGAGGGTCCGTGGCGTGGAAGGCCTTGGACCGAAGCCGCCCGCCGCTATAGCTTGTGGGGTCGCCACTCAGCGGACGGTTCATGAACGCCAAGATCTCGGAGGCCCTGGAACTCCTCGCCCGCCCGGATGCCGCCCTCCGCTCCGAGCTCGACCGGCTCGACCGCGCGACGGAGGGCCTGACGACCGTCCTGCGGCTCCAGCGCGACCGCGGCGAGGTGCTCGCCTTCGCCGAATCGAGCGCCATCCTCTCGGTGCTGCTGCGGCGGAGCGCCGAGCTCGGTCCCGCGGACGCCGCGCCGGCGCGCTTCGAGCAGGCGATCGCCATCGCCGTCAACGCCCGCACCGCGGTTCAGGACGAGGTGATCCGCACCGGCTTCAGCGACATGAACACCGCGGCCTATTCGCGCCTCGCCCACGAGGGCGGGCTCGCGGCGCTGCGCTGGGCCGAGCGGGACCAGGGCGAGCGTGCGCCGGAGCTCCTGCGCCAGTCCGTGGACCTGCTGGAGCGGGCGGTCGGCGGCTACGAGCAGCTCGGCCGCCTCGAGGAGCGGCAGGCTGCGTTCGAGCAGTTCTGGCGCGCGCAGGACCTGCTCGCCCGCCTCGCGCCCGACGAATCGCCGGATCGCGGCACGCTCGGCCCGGCCGGCGCGTGATCGCACCGGTCGGTGGTCCGGCCCCGATTCCCTTCGTCCGGAACGCCGCATCCGCCCTGGCGTTGACCATCACGGATGCAACGGGAGACAGACATGGCGAATGCGAGCCGCAAGGGCATGGGCGACAAGACCGGCAGCCAATTCGTCGGCGACACGAGCCCGGAAGCCTTCGACCAGGACGACATGGCGAGCGACATCCAGGGCCGCAACAGCCTGCAGGGCAACGATCAGACCAGGACCCACAACCAGCGCGAGGCGGTCGCCGGCTCCAGGCGCGAGACGGAAGGCGTCGTCGAGAGCTTCGAGAAGATGGACCCGAAGAAGCGCGCCGGCCGCTGACCGGCGTGCCCCGGCCGGCTACCCGGCCGCCCGGGCCTTCTCAAGCGCCGGGCGGCTTGCCCCAGATCTCTTCCAGGCGCTGCGCCCGGCCGCAATTGTACTTGTAGAACTTGTACTTGAGGGCGTTCGTGCGGTGGAAGTCCTGGTGGTAGGCTTCCGCCGGCCAGAACGCCTGCGCCGGCAGGATCGCCGTTGCGGCCGTCCGGCCGAAGCGCGCTTCGACCTTCCGCTTCGATGCCTCGGCCGCCGCGCGCTCGCCCTCGCCGGCGAAGATTGCGCTCCGGTAGGAGCTGCCCTTGTCGCAGAACTGGCCGCGGGTGTCGAAGGGGTCGACGTTCCGCCAGAAGGTGTCGAGGAGGGCCTCGTAGCTGACGCGCGCGGGGTCGTACGCCACCTCCACCGCTTCGTAATGGCCGGTGCCGCCGGCCGTGACCTGCTCGTAGGTCGGCCGCTCCACGGTGCCGCCGGTATAGCCGGAGGTCGTCGAAACGACGCCCGGCACGGCATCAAAGGCTTCCTCCACGCACCAGAAGCAGCCGCCGGCGAAGATGGCGGTCCTCGTCTCCGCCGCTGTCAAGGGCGTGGCGGCGAAGAGGGCGGCGGCGAGCGCCAGGACGGCGGAAAGAAGGGGTGGGCGGGGCATGGGAGGTCCTCCTCGACCCTCAGCTAATCCCGTCGGCCGCCCGCGCCAAGGCGGATCGCGCGAACGTGAGGCGTCCGGCCGGCGATCGTGAAGGGCTGCGCCGGGCGGAGTGGGGATGCCGGCCCCCACGAACGGCCGGACCCGGACGGGCGTGCGGTCGCGCGCCGCCCTTGCGCCCGGCGCGGGGATGGCGCATCGGGCGGGGATGGATGGTGATCGGGGTGCACGGGGCGGCTGGCGGGCGATGCGGGTGGAAGACCTGCACGCCGTGTCGGCGATCGCCGAGCGCGTCCACCCCGCCTTCCCGGAAGATGCCGCCGTCTTCGCCGAGCGCCTCGCGCTCTGCCCCGAAGGGTGCTTCGTCGCGCAGGTCGAAGGGCGCCCGGTAGGCTATCTCGTCAGCCATCCCTGGCGGAGCGGCGCGCCGCCGGCGCTGAACGCGCGGCTCGGCGCGCTCCCCGACGCCGCCGCATGCTGGTACCTCCACGACCTCGCGCTGCTGCCGGAGGTGCGGGGCGGGGGGCTCGGGCGCGCCGCGCTCGCGCTCGTGGAGCATGCCGCGCGCGCCGCAGGACTGCGATCCGTCGAACTGGTCGCCGTCTCCGGCTCGGCGCCGTTCTGGGCGCGACTCGGGTTCGAGCCGCTCGCGCTTCCCTCAACCCATGCCTCGTACGGCTCAGAGGCCAGTGCGATGCGGCGGACGCTGGACCGAACCGTTGCCGGTTAACCACGCCCGGACATTGATCGTGAGCCGCCTGTGCATTTCCGCTCCAAGCTTCTTCTCAGGTCTGCAAACGTTTGTTAACGTCGCATTAACGCAGAAGCTGTATAGGGGAAGCGAGGATTTCCCGCGAAGGCGGGTACGGAATCTGGCGGGCGGCGTGGGAAGCAGACACGCAGGTCCTGACGCGGTGGGCTCAGAACCCTAGGCCTTTCGGACGGTGCCGCATAAGTCCGATGCCGGAGTAGCGACCGGCCTCGCTGGATTGTTTCTTGGGGCGGCATGAAGGATGCCGACCATTTCGGACGAGCCCGGCGGGCAGCCGTTCCCCTTCGGCAGCCTGCGGGTCAGGGCCCGACTTCGCGCAGGAACGCGCCGAAGGCGCGCGGGCCGTCGCCGACCTCGATCGCGCGCGTGACATCGAGCGTCGCCGCGTCGATCTCCGTGATCGTATTGGAGAACCAGTTGGCGACGATCACGCGGCCACCGTCGGGCGACGCCGCGATCCCCTCCGGATACTCGCCGACGTCGACTGCCCCGACGACCGCGAGCGACGCGAGATCGAACACCGTCACCTGGTCGGCATACTGGTCGGTGACGAAGCCGCGGTCGCCGGCGAGCGCGACGGCGTAGGGCCGGCTGCCGACCTTCACGGTTCCGGCGACCCGCCGCGCGGCGAGATCGATGACGGTGACACTGTCGGAGCCGACATCGGCGGTGTAGGCGCGGCGCCCGTCGGCGTCGACGGTCACGCCGAAGGGCCGGCTGCCGACCGGGACGGCCGCCACGGCGCGGCCCTCCGCAAGATCGATCACCGAGACCTGGTCGGCATCGCGGTCGGCGGAAAGGAGAAAGCTTCCGTCCGGGGTGACCGCAAGCCCGGACGGCGAGGCGCCGACGGCGATCTCCGCCGTCACCGCGCCCGCCCCGGGATCCACGACCAGGAAGCGGGCGCCGTACCAGTCGGCCACGAAGACGCGGCCGTCGGGGGTGGCCC
>JAEZEK010000150.1 GCA_023417735.1 Pseudomonadota bacterium
CGCCGCGGCGGCGGCGAGACCGGCGAGAACGGCTCTGCGGCTGGGATGAACGGCCATGCGATAGAAATGGCCGATTCCCCGCGGAAGATGTGTAAAGTTTTACGAAAAGGTTAAGGCCATCACAGGCGCATCAGCGCGAGGCCCGCGAGGACCAGCAGGATCGATCCGAAGCGGATCGGCGTCAGGCGCTCGCGCAGCACCACCATGCCGATGAGCGCGGCGAAGAGGATGCTGGTCTCGCGGAGCGCCGCCACGATCGGGATCGGCGCCACCGTCATCGCCCATATGACGATCCAGTAGGCGACGAGCGACAGCGCGCCGCCGAGGAGGCTCGGCCACCAGTTGGCCTTCGCGGCATCGAGGAAGAGGCGGCGCCGAAAGAGAAGCGTGCCGACGAGCAGGGGCGGGAAGTCGAGCGCGAAGAGCCACATCACGTATTGGTGGGCGGAATCGGCCTGACGCGCGCCGAGCCCGTCGCTCAGCGTGTAGAGCGTGATGCACACCGAGGTCGCCGCCGCATAGGCGAGCCCGCGCGGCGACGACGTGAGCGCCCGCCAGCCCTGGTCGAGCGCGAGCGCCATGATCCCGGCGGCGAGCACGACGATGCCGACGGCCGTTCCCCAGTCGACGCCTTCGTCGAGCAGGACGACCGACAGGACGAGCGTCCCGAGCGGCGCGGAGCCGCGCACCAGCGGATAGGCCTTGCTCAGTTCGCCGTGGACATAGGCGAGAGCAAGGAAGGTGTTGTAGCCGGTATGGATGATCGCCGAGGCGATCGCGAACGGCCATGCCGCCGCGGGAAGGATCGGGAAGAAGAAGAGCGTCGGCAGCGCGATCAGCCCGGACGCGGTGACGAGCAGCGCCATGGACACCACCTTGTCGCTCCGCATCCGGATAATGGCGTTCCACGATGCGTGGCAGAACGCTGCGACGAGGACGGCGAAGGTGACGGCGGCGGTCATGGGCACTCGCGGAGGGCGCCCGCTTCTACGCCGCAGCGGTGCGGGACGCCAGCCTCGGCCATCGATCGCACGCGTGCGGAGCGGATCGGCGGCGGCCTAACGGAGCAGCGTTTCTGCGGCATGCTCCACCGCCGCCGGAGCCGTGGTCCGCCCCTCGGCCACGGCCTTCTCCAGCTCGGAAAGGGCGCGGGCACGCTCGCCGGCGAGGAAGCGCGCGCGGATGCGGTCCTCGAGCAGGCTCCGGAACCAGCGGACCGATTGCTCGGCGCGCCGGTTCGCGAGCGAGCCGTCCGCGCGGCGCCGTTCGAGAAGCGATCGCGCCTCCGTCCAGAGCCGGTCGAGCCCTGCCTCCGCCAGGCCCGAGACGGTGAGCACGGGCGGGGCCTCGTCGGAATGGGCGAAGAGGATGCGGAGCGCGGAGCGGTACTCGGCGGCGGCCAGCCCGGCGCGCTCGGCATTCTCGCCCTCCGCCTTGTTGATGGCGATGACGTCGGCGATCTCGAGCAGGCCCTTCTTGAGGCCCTGCAGCTCGTCGCCGGCGCCGGGAAGCATGAGGGCCACGAAGATGTCGACCATGTCGGCGACCGTCGTTTCCGATTGGCCGACCCCCACGGTTTCCACGATCACGACGTCGAAGCCGGCCGCTTCGCACAGGAGCATCGCCTCACGGGTGCGGCTCGCGACGCCCCCGAGCGTGCCGGCCGCGGGGGAGGGGCGGACGAAGGCGTTCGGATCGACGGCAAGCCGTGCCATCCGGGTCTTGTCGCCCAGTATGGAGCCGCCCGTCCGCCGCGATGACGGATCGACCGCAAGCACGGCGACCCGGTGGCCCGCTGTGGTGAGGTGCGTGCCGAAGGCGTCGATGAGGGTCGACTTGCCGACGCCGGGGACGCCGGTCATGCCGATGCGGACTGCCCGGCCGGTTTCCGGCAGCAGGCGGTCGAGCAGGCGGGCGGCGGCCGCCTGATGGTCCGGCCGGCGCGACTCCACGAGCGTGATGGCACGGGCGAGCGCCGACCGCGACCCGTCCGCGATCCCGCGCGAGAGGTCTTCGAGGTCAGGCACCGATGAGCGGCGGTTCGCTGGCTGCGGTCACGGGCACTTCGACCTCCTCCTTGCTCGTCCGCCGCTCCACCAGCAGCCTTATCCCGTTTGCGGAGCGCAGCGTCAGCCGCGCGATCGGCTCCGGGACATGCCCCTCCATCGGCGTGAACCGGAAGTCGCGGGCGAGCGCGGCGATGATGAGGACCGCCTCCTGCATGGCGAAGGACGCGCCGAGGCAGACGCGCGGGCCGGCACTGAACGGCAGGTACGCGCACCGGAGCGAGTCCTTCGTTTCGGCACGCTGGAACCGGTCCGGATCGAAGACGTCGGGGCGGTCCCAGAGCTTCCGGTGCCGGTGGAGCAACCAGGGCGAGACGAGCACGACCGAACCGGGAGCGAGCTCCTTGTTGCGCATCTTCTCGCAGCGCGTCGTGTCGCGGGCGAAGGAATAGACCGGGGGATAGAGGCGCAGCGTCTCGCGGAACACGTCGCGTGCGAAGCGCAGGCGGCGCATGTCCGAGAATTCCGGCTGCCGTCCCCCGAACGCGGCGACGGCCTCCTGATGCAGCCGCTCCTGGACGTGCGGCTGCATGGCGATGAGGTAGAGGGCCCAGGCGAGCGCGGAGGCGGAGGTCTCGTGGCCGGCGAGGAAGAGGACCGCGATCTGGTCCACCAGTTCCCGGCGCGTGAAGCGCTTGCCGGTCAGGGGGTCCTGCGCCTCGAGGAGCGAAGCGAGGATGTCCCGCTGGGGCACGTGCAAGCCTCCGGAGACTGCAGACAGCCGCTCCTCCACCGCCCGCTCGAGCAGCCCACGAATTGCCCTGGCGTGGCGGGCGGCCTGCCAGTAGCGGAGGAAGATCACCGCCGGCAGGCCGGCCATCGACCAGATGCCATGGCTGTATGCGAGTTCCTGGAACTTCCCGAAGGCGTTGAAGATGAGTTCGGCCTCGGCCCGCTCGAACGGCCGGGAGAAGATCGTGCGGAAGATGATGTCGGCCGTGACGTGCGTGGTCTCCACGTCGATCGACAGGGGCTGTCCCCGCTCCGCACCGTCGAGGCGGACCTTCAGGGAATCGACGGCATCCCGCATCAGCGGGAAGACGTCCTGAACTCGCGCGCCCTCGAAGGCGGGGTCGAGCATCCGGCGCTGCTGCCGCCAAGTCTCGCCGTTCGAGACGAAGATGCCGTTGCCGAGCAGGTAACGGAGCATCCGCTCCATGGCGTTGCTCTTCGGGAAGTGCTCGGCGTCCGTGATCAGCATGCGATCGATGAGCTTCGCCTCGTTGACGAAGTAGACGTTGCGCAGCGGGGTCGAGATCTGTCCCATCTTCATGGCATAGGACCGGTCGTACATGACCGACAGCGCCGAGTGCCGTCCCCTTTGCAGGCGTCTGAAGAGGTTGAGTTTTTTCTCTTGGGAGGGCGGCTTCGGCGGGCAGAACTCGCTCATGTCCGGAAGGGCCTCAGCCCCGCATAGTCCTTCACGCCGGCGCGGTGTGCGAAGCGCTCCTGCAGGGGAACGGCCCCGGCTGTGATCATGAAATAGTCATACTCTGCCAAGCGATCGCCCGCCATGAGATACTGGAAATGCATGCGTGCCCAGTCTCGCCGCGCACGGTCGTAGGTCGCACGGTCGACGACGTCCATCATGCGGACGTTGAGGAGCTTCGGCCAGGCCGGGCCGCCTTCCGTCCTTCGGAACGCCGGATCGAAGATGCGGACGGGGTCGACGAGCGCGAAGCATGCTCCGTCCGGTGGAGCGGAGAAGTCGATCCAGGGCACGTCGGCCGCCGCGAGGGTGCGCAACTCGTCGCGGAACCAGCCCGCCTCCGGCATCAGGCTCAGGATCGGAGTGGTCGGCCCGAGAGTCAGGACCGCGAGCCGCGGGCCCCGGCGGGCGAGCTCCGGGTCGATCGCGAGCGCGCGCGCCATCACCGAGACGGCGAGCGGCGTGCCGAGACTGTGTCCCACGAGGAGGATCTCGTCGGCGTCGCCGGCCGCGACCGCCTCGACCACGGTGCGGGCAAACGCATTGCGGCGCTCTTCGAGCCCCGCGACTTCGCCGCGCGCGTCGCGCACCGTGAAGGCGTAGATGCGTCCGAGCCAGTAGACGTTCAGCCGGCCTTCCAGCCAGCGCCCGAGGAAGATGATCCCGGCCGCCGCTGCGAACCCGGCCGGCAGGGCCAGGAACCAGGGCGCTCCGAAAGCGCCGGCGAGTGCCGCAAGTCCCCAGCCAGCCGTCAATGCAAGCAGGAGCTGCAGAAGGATGAACACCGCCGGCAGCGAGACCGTGATGAGGACGGGCCAGGTCGCGCGAAAGATGGTGCGGAGCGCGCCCGTGCGCAGGAACACCCAGAAGGCCCAGAGCGTATCGGCCCAGACGCTCGACTGTCGCCTCGGCCAGTGATCCCGGATGATGTCGTCCCAGCGGAGGAAGTCGTAGCGCGTTTCGACGGGATGCCCGTCGATGGCTGCGGTAACAGTCCAGGACTGGATGAGCGGCCCGAGGCTGCGGCGCGCGCCGACCGCGATCGGGGCGCCTGAGAGCGCGCAATGGCGCTCGGCCTCCTCGCGGTAGGTCTTGTGGTAGAAGCTCGGGCCGCGGGGATCAAAGCCGCTCAGATAGAGCACCCGGCGGCGGCGCACGCTCGGCTCGAGCCGCGGCGCTGGGGAACGCGCGACCTTCGCCGCACGAACCGGGCGGACGTCGTTCATCCTGCGAGGTGGCGGGCAGTCGTTCTCATCCGTCCGGCATAGCAGAACGTGGACCGAAGGTTCAAAGAATCCCGGCTGCTAGGCCTCTTCCGTCCGCTCGACGGATTCCGCCATCAGCAGCCAGTTCGGGTCGAAGAAGCGGTCGGCCTCGCCGTCATAGGGCAGGCGGGTGATGTCCCAGTGACGGATGAGATGCGCATACGCGTCCCAGACAGGCGGCCCGCCGCCGATGAAGATGACGCGTTCGGGAAACCGGGCGACTGCCTCCTCGGGCGCCATGCTGGAGCGGACTGCGACGATGGTCCGCGTCTCGTGGAACTCCGGCGGGATGGAGGCGATCGTCCGAGGCCCCGCCATCAGCACGTGCCCGCTCGTCATCTGCCAGAAGCGGCGGACGTCCGCCTTGTACGCCGGGCCGGTCTCGCCCTCCCACGGCAGGCCGCCGCGCAGCCCGAGCTGGCCGCGCCGCCCGATCGCGCACATCGCCCTAACGTCCGGCATCGAGCCTCTCCGGATCTCGCTCTCACCCAGGGAGAGAACGGCTGGGCGGGCCCGCGGTTCACCGGGGCTACTCCGCTGCGTCCTGATGCGTGTGGCCGAGCTG
>JAEZEK010000064.1 GCA_023417735.1 Pseudomonadota bacterium
CGTCGAGGACGAGGAGCCGCGGCCGCATCACCAGCGCGCGGCCGATGGCGAGCTGCTGCTGCTGGCCGCCCGAGAGATCGCCGCCGCGCCGGCCGAGCATGGATTTCAGCACGGGGAAGAGCTCGAAGATCTCGTCGGGCACCGAGCGCTCCCGGCGCGGCAGCGGCGCGAAGCCGGTTTCGAGGTTCTCCTTCACGGTGAGGAGCGGGAAGATCTCGCGGCCCTGCGGCACGTAGCCGATGCCGAGCCGCGCCCGCTCGTAGGCCCGGAGCCTCGAGACGTCGCGGCCGTCATAGACGATCTCGCCCCGGCTGATCGGTCGGTGGCCGGTGATGGCCCTCAGCAGCGAGCTCTTGCCGACGCCGTTGCGGCCGAGCACGCAGGTGACCTCGCCAGCCTTCGCCTCGAGGCCGACGCCGCGGAGCGCCTGCGCGGCGCCGTAATGGAGATCGAGATTGCGGATCGCCAGCATACCGCGTCACCGCCCGAGATAGACGTCGACGACGCGCTCGTCGGCGCTGACCTGATCGAGCGGGCCCTCGGCGAGCACCGAGCCTTCGTGCAGGACGGTCACCTTGACGCCGAGATCGCGCACGAAGGTCATGTCGTGCTCGACGACGACGACCGCGCGAGTTTCGGCGATCTCGCGCAGGAGGTCGGCGGTGTCGGCGGTTTCCTGGTCGGTCATGCCGGCAGCGGGCTCGTCGACGAGCAGCAACTTCGGCTCCTGGGCGAGCAGCATCCCGATCTCCAGCCACTGCTTCTGCCCGTGCGAGAGCTCCGCGGCCCGGCGGTGGCGGTGCGGCTTCAGGCGGATGCGCTCGAGCAGCGCGTCGACCCGCTCGGCGCGGCGGGGGCTCGACCGTTCGAGGAGCGAGGCGAGGGGGCTCCGGTCCGATTTCAGCGCGAGGAGGATGTTGTCCTCGACGGTGTGCACGTCGAAGACGGTCGGCGTTTGGAACTTCCGGCCGATGCCGAGCTCGGCGATCGCCGCCTCGTCGAGGCTGGTCAGATCGTGGACGCCTTCGAAGAGCGCCTCGCCGGCGTCGGGGCGCGTCTTACCGGTGATGACGTCCATCATCGTCGTCTTGCCGGCGCCGTTCGGGCCGATGATGGCGCGCATCTCGGACGGGCCGATCACCAGCGACAGCTCGTTGAGGGCGCGGAAGCCGTCGAAGGACACGGTGACGCCGTCGAGATAGAGGAGCGCTGAGGTCATCGGGCCGTCCATGCCTCACTCCGCCGCCGGCGCCGGCGCTTCCGCGCGGGCCGGCACGGAGCCGTCGGAGCGGAAGCGGCGCTGCGTCCGCTGCCAGCCGCCGGTCAGCGTGCCGAGGATCCCCTTCGGCAGGAACAGCGTCACCAGCACGAAGAGCGCGCCCAGCGCGAACAGCCAGAGCTCGGGGATCGCGCCGGTGAACCAGGTCTTGCCGGCGTTCACGATGACCGCGCCGAGGGCCGCGCCGGCGAGCGTGCCGCGTCCGCCGACCGCGACCCAGATGACGATCTCGATGGAGTTGGCGGGCGCGAACTCGCCCGGATTGATGATGCCGACCTGCGGCACGTAGAGCGCGCCGGCGAGGCCGGCGAGCATGGCGGAGAGCGTGAAGACGGCGAGCTTGTAGCGCTCGACCGGGTAGCCGAGGAAGCGGGTGCGGCTCTCCGCGTCGCGGATGGCGACCAGCACCTTGCCGAGCTTCGAGGTGACGACCCAGCGGCAGAGGAGGTAGCCGCCGGCGAGCGCGAGCGCGGAAAGGGCGAAGAGCGTGGCCCGCGTGCCGGCGGCCTGGACCGGGAAGCCGAGAATGTCCTTGAAGTCCGTCAGACCGTTGTTGCCGCCGAGCCCCATGTCGTTGCGGAAGAAGGCGAGCATCAGCGCGAACGTCATGGCCTGCGTGATGATGGAGAGATAGACGCCGGTCACGCGCGAACGGAAGGCGAACCAGCCGAACACGAAAGCGAGCAGGCCCGGCACGGCGAGCACCATCAGGGCCGCGAACCAGAAGCGGTCGAAGCCGTGCCAGAACCAGGGCAGCTCCTGCCAGTTCAGGAACACCATGAAGCCCGGCAGGACCGGATGGGCGTAGACGCCGCGGGGGCCGACCTCGCGCATGAGGTGCATGCCCATCGCATAGCCGCCGAGCGCGAAGAAGGCGCCGTGCCCGAGGCTCAGGATGCCGCAATAGCCCCAGATGAGGTCGACGGAGAGCGCGAGGAGCGCGAAGCACAGATACTTGCCGACGAGCGGCAGCAGGTGGTTCGGCACATGGAAGGGCGAGCCCGGCGGCACCAGGAGGTTCAGGATCGGCACGATCACGGCCGCGCCGAGCACGATCGTGAGGAACACCGCACCGGTGCGGTCGACGAGCGCGGCACCGCTCACGCTTCCACCGCCCGGCCCTTGAGCGCGAACAGGCCGCGCGGGCGCTTCTGGATGAACAGGATGATCGCGACGAGAAGCACGATCTTGCCGAGCACCGCGCCGGCATAGGGTTCGAGGAACTTGTTCGCGATGCCGATCGTGAAGGCGCCGACCAGCGTCCCCCATAGATTGCCGACGCCGCCGAACACGACGACCATGAAGCTGTCGATGATGTAGCTCTGGCCG
>JAEZEK010000096.1 GCA_023417735.1 Pseudomonadota bacterium
ACCTGTTTCCGATCGCCATCGAGGTCACCGATGATTTCACGCCGCGAATTCCTTCAGGCCACCAGCGCCGCCGCCGCCCTCGTCGGCGCCAGCGGCTTCGGCGGCTGGGCCAGGCTCTCCGCGCAGCAGGCGCTGCGGGAGGACGATCTCCTGGCGTTCGAGCCGATGGGGAATGTGACGCTGGTCCACCTGACCGACATCCACGCCCAGCTGAAGCCGGTCTATTTCCGCGAGCCGGACATCAATCTCGGCGTCGGCGACGTGGCCGGCAAGCCGCCGCACGTCACCGGCGAGGCGTTCCTGAAGATGTTCGGCATCGCGCCGGGCACGCCGGAGGCCTACGCGCTCACTTCGGTCGACTTCGTCTCGCTCGCGAAAGGCTACGGCCGGATGGGCGGCGTCGACCGGATCGCGACGGTGCTGAAGCGCATCCGCGCCGAACGTCCGGACCGCACGCTGTTCCTCGACGGCGGCGACACCTGGCAGGGCAGCTACACGGCCAACAGGACCGGCGGCGAGGACATGATCACGGTCATGAACGCGCTCCAGCCCGACGCCATGACCGGCCACTGGGAGTTCACCTACGGCACCGAGCGGGTGCAGGAGGTGGTCGACAGCCTGCCCTACCCGTTCCTCGGCTCCAACATCTACGACGACGAATGGCAGGAGCCCGCCTTCGAGGCGTGGAAGATGTTCGAGCGCGGCGGCGCCCGCGTCGCGGTCATCGGGCAGGCCTTCCCCTACACGCCGATCGCCAATCCGCGCTGGATGATCCCGGGATGGTCGTTCGGCGTCCGCGAGGACGACATCGCCCGGCACGTCCGTGACGCGCGCGAGGAAGGCGCCGATCTCGTCGTGCTCCTGTCGCACAACGGGTTCGACGTCGACCGCAAGCTCGCCAGCCGCGTCGACGGCATCGACATCATCCTCACCGGCCACACGCACGATGCGCTGCCCGAGCCGGTGCTCGTCGGCAAGACCATCCTCGTCGCCTCCGGCTCGCACGGAAAGTTCCTGTCGCGGATCGACGTGGAGGCGAGCGGCGGCGAGATGAAGGGCTTCCGCCACCGCCTGATCCCGATCTTCTCCGACGTGATCGCGCCGGACCCGGAGATCGCCGCGCTCGTCGACGAAGTCCGGGCCCCCTTCGAGGCGGAGCTCGCCCGGGAGCTCGGCACGACCGAAAGCCTGCTCTACCGGCGCGGCAATTTCAACGGCACCTGGGACGACCTGATCTGCCAGGCGCTGCTGGAGCAGCGCGACGCCGAGATCGCGCTCTCGCCGGGCTTCCGCTGGGGCACCACCCTCCTTCCCGGCCAGCCGATCACGGTCGACGACATGCACACGACCTGCGCGATGACCTATCCGGAGGCGTACCGGTCGAAGATGACCGGGGAGACGCTGAAGGCCATCCTGGAGGACGTCGCGGACAACCTCTTCAACGTCGACCCCTACTACCAGCAGGGCGGCGACATGGTGCGCGTCGGCGGCATGGGCTACCGGATCGACCCTGCGGCGTCCGTCGGCAACCGCATCAGCGACATGACGATCCTGAAGTCGGGCGAAGCCGTCGACGCGGCCAGGGAGTACGTCGTCGCCGGCTGGGCCTCCGTGAACGAAGGCACGGAAGGGCCGCCGATCTGGGACGTCGTGGAGGGTCACATCACCGAGCACAAGACCGTCACGGTCGAGCCGAACCGTTCCGTCGTTGTCGCCGGGTAGCGGCGGAAAGCCGCACGACGGCCCGGCCGCACCTTGATATATGCAAGAAATAGAATATGAGAATTGCGAAAGCCAATGGAGGATCGCATGAGCGGCAAGAGCTCAGCGCCTGATCGGACACTCACCTCGCGCCGCGGCTTCCTCGCCGGCGTCGCCGCCGGGACGACGGCTGCGGCCGGGGTCCTCGCCGGCCGGCCTGCGGCCGCGGCGGAGTCCGACCCGGCCATCACCGAACTGCCGGACTGGAGCCGCTATCTCGGCGACGGCGTGGCGGTCAGGCCCTACGGCCAGCCGTCGCAGTTCGAGGCGCATGTCGTCAGGCGCGACGTCGCCTGGCTCACCGCCTCCCCGGAATCCTCGGTGAGCTTCACGCCGCTCCACGAGCTCGACGGCATTCTCACGCCGAACGGGCTCTGCTTCGAGCGCCATCACGCCGGCATCGCCGAGGTCGATCCGAACCAGCACCGGCTGATGATCAACGGGCTGGTCGACCGGCCGCTCGTCTTCACGATGGACGACATCAAGCGCTTCCCGCGCGAGAACCGGATCTACTTCCTGGAATGCGCCGCCAACAGCGGCATGGAATGGCGCGGCGCGCAGCTGAACGGGTGCCAGTACACCCACGGCATGGTGCACAGCGTCATGTACACGGGCGTGCCGCTCAAGCGCATCCTCGAGGAGGCGGGCCTCAAGACCAACGCCGCCTGGATCATGCCGGAGGGCGCCGATTCCTCCGCGATGAACCGCTCGATCCCGCTGCAGAAGGCGCTCGACGACTGCCTCGTCGCTTTCAAGATGAACGGCGAGGCGCTGCGCCCCGAGCAGGGCTACCCGCTCCGCCTGGTCGTGCCCGGCTGGGAAGGCAACATGTGGGTGAAGTGGCTCCGCCGCATCGAGGTGGGCGACGAGCCGTGGCACACCCGCGAGGAGACGTCGAAGTACACCGACCTGCTGGAGAACGGGCAGTCCCGCCGCTTCACCTGGGTGATGGACGCGAAATCGGTCATCACCAATCCCTCCCCGCAGGCCCCCCTCAACCACAAGAAGGGCATGACGGTGATCTCCGGCCTCGCCTGGTCGGGGCGCGGAACGGTCAGCCGGGTCGACGTGTCGCTGGACGGCGGCCGCAACTGGCACTCGGCGCGGCTCGACGGCCCGGTCCTGCCGCGTGCGGTCAGCCGCTTCTATTACGAATTCGACTGGGACGGCTCCGACCTGCTGCTGCAGTCGCGCGCGATGGACGACACCGGCTACGTGCAGCCCACCAAGGACGAGCTGCGCGCCGTGCGCGGCGTGAATTCCATCTATCACAACAACGGCATTCAGACCTGGCACGTCCGGTCGAATGGGGAGGTCGAGAATGTCGAGGTTTCGTAAGCCGTTGATCGCGGCGGGCCTCGCCGCGCTCACGCTCGCCGCGCCCGCCATCGCCGGGCCGCTCGGCATCGGCCGCGAGGCGACGCCGGACGAGGTCGCCGCCTGGGACATCGACGTCCGCCCCGACGGCCAGGGCCTGCCGGAAGGCCGCGGCACGGTCGCCGACGGACAGGTCCTCTTCGAGGAGCGCTGCGCCGCCTGCCACGGCGTGTTCGGCGAGGGCGAGGGCCGCTGGCCCGAACTCGCCGGCGGCCAGGGCACGCTCACCGACGAGCGCCCGGTGAAGACGATCGGTTCGTTCTGGCCCTATCTGTCGACCGTCTTCGACTACGTCCACCGCGCCATGCCGTTCGGCGACGCCCAGTCGCTGACCCCGGACGAGGTCTATGCGCTGACCGCCTACCTCCTCTATCTGAACGACGT
>JAEZEK010000153.1 GCA_023417735.1 Pseudomonadota bacterium
CAATCGGCGGCCCGGCGCCTTCGACGGGAGAACCCGGGCTAAAGCCCGGGTTCGCTCATTCTGGGCCGGCGGTCAGTGCAGGATCTGCGAGAGGAACAGCTTCGTGCGCTCGTGCTGCGGGTTCGTGAAGAAGTCCTCCGGCGCGTTCTGCTCGATGATCTGGCCGGCATCCATGAAGATGACGCGGTTCGCGACCTGGCGCGCGAAGCCCATCTCGTGCGTCACGACGAGCATCGTCATCCCCTCCTCCGCGAGCCCGACCATGACATCGAGCACCTCCTTGATCATTTCCGGATCGAGGGCGGAGGTCGGCTCGTCGAAGAGCATGACGCGCGGGCTCATGCAGAGCGCGCGCGCGATCGCGACGCGCTGCTGCTGGCCGCCCGAGAGCTGGCCGGGATACTTGTTGGCCTGCTCGGGGATCTTCACGCGGCGGAGGTAGCGCATGGCGACCTCCTCGGCCTGCTTCTTCGGCATCTTGCGCACCCAGATGGGCGCGAGCGTGCAGTTCTCGAGGATGGTCAGATGCGGGAAGAGGTTGAAGTGCTGGAACACCATGCCGACCTCGCGCCGAACCTCGTCGATGCGCTTCAGATCGCTGGTCAGCTCCGTCTTGTCGACGACGATTCGGCCCTTCTGGTGTTCCTCCAGCCTGTTGATGCAGCGGATCAGGGTCGACTTGCCCGAGCCCGACGGCCCGCAGATCACGATCCGCTCGCCCTTCATGACCGTGAGGTTGATGTCGCGGAGCACGTGGAACTCGCCGAACCACTT
This sequence comes from Pseudomonadota bacterium, assembly GCA_023417735.1. Taxonomy (GTDB): domain Bacteria; phylum Pseudomonadota; class Alphaproteobacteria; order Rhizobiales; family Afifellaceae; genus Propylenella. The sequence goes on from JAEZEK010000153.1 coordinate 775, forward strand.
GTTGACGCCGACCATCTCGATGGCGACCTCCGAGGAGACCCTGAGCCTTTCGGGGTGCACCTCGAGCTCCGAAGCCGGGACGACGTTCTCGGTCATGTGCGTTCCTAGCGTTTGTGGCCGGTATCGAGCCGCTGCTCCAGCGCCTGCGAGTAGCGCGACATGCCGAAGCAGAACACCCAGAAGACCAGCGCGGCGAAGACCAAGCCCGTCGCCGGCGTCTGCGGCGTCGCCCAGTTCGCGTCGCTGAAATTGATCCGGACGATGCCGAGCAGGTCGAACAGGCCGATGATGTAGACGAGGCTGGTGTCCTTGAAGAGCGAAATGAAGCTGTTGACGATGCCGGGTATCACCAGCTTCAAGGCCTGGGGCAGGATGATGAGGCGCATCATCGGCCAGTAGCCGAGGCCGAGCGCGCGTGCGGCCTCGTACTGCCCTTTCGGAATCGCCTGCAGCCCGCCGCGAATGACCTCCGCCACATAGGCTGACGAGAACAGCGCCACGCCGATGAGCGCCCTGAGCAGCTTGTCGAAGTTCATGCCGACCGGCAGGAAGAGCGGCAGCATCACGCTCGCCATGAAGAGCACGGTGATGAGCGGCACGCCGCGCCAGACCTCGATGAAGCCGATGGCGAAGAACCGCACGGCCGGGAGCTCGGATCGCCGGCCGAGCGCGAGCAGGATGCCGAGCGGCAGCGACATCACGATGCCGACATAGGACACGACCAGCGTGACGAGCAGCCCGCCCCACAGCGATGTCTCGACGCTCCTCAGCCCGAACGCGCCGCCCGTCAGGAGGAAGAACGACACGACCGGCACGACCACCATCAGGTAGACGAGGTTGAGCTTCTTGTATGGCACCGACGGAATGGCCATCGGCACGACGCCGATCGCGAGGAGCAGGAAGACCAGATCGACCCGCCAGCGTTCCGCGACCGGATAGCGCCCGTAGATGAACTGCGGGAACTTCGCCTTCACGAAGGCCCAGCAGGCGCCCGCCCCTTCCACGATGCAGGCGGTGCGGTCCTCGCCGGTCCAGACAGCACTGAGGAACGCCCAGTCGATGATGCCGGGCAGCGTGTAGGCGACGAACAGCAAGGCGAGGATCGTCAGCACCGCGTCGAACGGCGTCGCGAAGAGGTTTCGCCTTACCCAATTGCCGGGCCCGGACGTGCGCACCGGCGGCGGCTCGGCCTGCGCGATCTCGCGGCGGACGAAATAGAGGTCGGTCTGGGCGTGGATGTCGGCCATGCCTACCGCTCCACCAGCGCGACGCGCCGGTTGAACCAGTTCATGAAGAGCGAGGTGGCGAGGCTGATGCCGAGATAGACCACCATCCAGATGACGACGATTTCGACCGCCTGGCCGGTCTGGTTCAGGATCGTGCCGCCGACCGCCACGAGGTCGGGATAGCCGATGGCGATCGCGAGCGACGAGTTCTTGGTGAGGTTCAGGTACTGGCTCGTGAGCGGCGGGATGATGACCCGGAGCGCCTGCGGGATGACGATGAGCCGGAGCGTCGGCCCCGAGCGCAGCCCGAGCGAATGGGCGGCCTCGCTCTGGCCCAGGCTGACGGCGAGGATGCCGGCGCGGACGATCTCGGCGATGAACGAGGCGGTGTAGATCGCCAGCGCGAGGAGCAGCGCGATGAACTCGGGCTTGATCTGCAGCCCGCCGACGAGGTTGAAGCGCGTCTGCTGGGGGACCTCGAGCGAGATCGGCATTCCCGCCAGAAAGAACGCGATAATGGGCAGGCCGACGATCAGGCCGACCGCTATCGGCAGCAGCCGCGCCTGTTGCCCAGTCCGCATCTGGCGGCGCCTTGCCCAGCGAGCGATCGCGAACGTCGCCGCGACGCCGGCGAGGAGCGCGGCGCCGATCAGCCAGGCGCCCTCCTCGAAGATCGGCTTCGGCGCGAACATGCCGCGATTGCTGAGGCTGAAGCCGAATCCGACGTCGAGCGCGTCACGCGGCTGCGGCAGCACGGCGAGCACGCCGAAATACCAGAAGAAGATGACGAGCAGCGGCGGAATGTTGCGGAACGTCTCGACGTAGACGGTGGCGAGTTGGCGGACCAGCCAGTTCGAGGAGAGCCGGCCGATCCCGACCAGGAAGCCAACGAGGCTCGCGATCACGATGCCGGCGGCGGCCACGAGCAGCGTGTTGGCCAGCCCGACGACGAGCGCCCAGCCGTAGCTGTCGTCCTGGTAATAGGGCACCGCCGACTGCGAGATGTCGAAACCGGCGCGGTTCTCCAGGAAGCCGAAGCCGGAGGCGATGTTCGCCCGCTGCAGGTTCGTCGCCGTGTTGGTCGCGACCCAGGCGAAGAACGAGACGACGACGAGGAGCAGGAGGAACTGGACGAGAAAGCCGCGCTTTCTCGGATCGTTCAGGAACGCGCTGCGCTCGCGCGGGATCGCGACCGGGCCGCTCTCGCTGATGGGATGCGCCATGCCGTCTGCCTGGGGCGTCCGCGGCCACAACGATGCGGCCGCGGATCGAACCGGCTAGCGGACCGGCATGCCGTACTGCAGGCCGCCGTCGGTCCACTGCGCGTTGAGGCCGCGCTCGATGTTCAACGGAGAGCCTTCGCCGATGTTGCGTTCGAAGAGCTCGCCGTAATTGCCGACCGCCTTGACGATGGCGACGACCCAGTCGTTCGGCAGCCCGACCGCGTCGCCGAACGTCCCGTCGACGCCGAGCAGCCGCTTGATCTCCGGATTGTCGGAATTCTTCATCTCCTCGACATTCGCCTGGGTGATGCCGAGTTCCTCCGCATTGAGCAGGGCGTAGTGCGTCCACTTCACGACGTTGAACCACTGGTCGTCGCCCTGGCGAACGACCGGGCCGAGCGGTTCCTTGGAGATGATCTCCGGCAGGACGATGTGGTCGTCGGGCGCCTTCATGGTGAGGCGGGTCGAGTAGAGGCCCGAGGCGTCGGTCGTCAGGGAATCGCAGCGGCCGCTGTCATAGGCCGAGTTCGTCTCCTCGATCTTTTCGAAGACGACCGGGTTGTAGTCCATCTTGTTGGCCCGGAAATAGTCGGCGAGGTTGAGCTCGGTCGTCGTGCCGGTCTGCACACAGATCGAGGCGCCGGAGAGTTCCAGCGCGGAGGAGACGCCGAGGTCCTTGCGCACCATGAAGCCCTGGCCGTCGTAATAGTTCACGCCGGCGAACTTCAGGCCGAGCGAGGTGTCGCGCGACATGGTCCAGGTCGTGTTCCGGATGAGGACATCGACCTCACCCGACTGCAGCGCGGTGAAGCGCTCCTTGGCGGAGAGCGGCGTGAACTTCACCTTGGTCGGATCGCCGAAGATCGCCGCGGCCACCGCGCGGCAGTAGTCGACGTCGAACCCGGTCCATTCGCCGGCATTGTCCGGCGATGCGAAGCCCGGCAGGCTGGTATTCGAGCCGCACTGGACAAAGCCCTTCCCCTTGACGTCGTCGAGCGTGGCGGCGCCGGCGGCGCCCATGCCCAATGCGAAGAGCGCGCCGAGCGCGATCGGCAGAGATGTCGATTTCATGACGGAGCCCCTGTTCCCCTTGTGATGCATCGGAGGAAAATGCGACCTGCAGGGGCGGCCGGCTGGCGTGCCGGGCCCGGAGCTATTGTCGCAATCTTTCCACACTGCGGCCATCACAAGGCAATTGCCGCTTTCGGTCAAGGCGCGTCGGTGCCGGAATAGGCGGCACTCTCTGCTGCATGGGAAGCATTCCTCGGAGGTTCGATGAGCACAGACGACGAGAGCAGCAACCCACCCCCGCCGCGCGGCAGGCGCAGCGCGACGATGCTCGCCCGTGCCGGTCTCCATCCGGAGCGGTTTCACGGTTTCGTCAACCCGCCCCTCGTGCGCGCCTCGACGGTACTCTTCGAGAGCGTCGAGGCGATGGAGGGGCGAACCGGGCACCGGTATCCCTACGGGCTCACGAACACGCCGACGATCGAGGCGCTCGCGGAGGCGCTCACGGAACTGGACGGCGCCGCAGGGACCGTATTGGTGCCGTCCGGCCTCGCCGCGGTCACCGTCGCCATCCTGTCCGCCGTGAAGCCCGGCTGCATGATCCTCGTGCCGGACAACGTCTACGGACCGACGCGCCGTTTCTGCGACGAGAGCCTTCCGGCTCTCGGCGTGACGACGCACTATTACGATCCCGTGGACCCCGATCTCGGCGGCATGGGCGAGCGCAGCGTCCTGTTCCTGGAGGCGCCCGGCTCCCTGACTTTCGAAATGCCGGATGTCGAGGCGCTGGCGGCAGCCGCCCACGCCGCCGGCGCCACGACCATGCTCGACAACACCTGGGCGACCCCGCTCATCTACCGCCCGCTCGAGCATGGCATCGACATCGCCCTCTACGCCGGCACGAAGTACTTCGCCGGCCATTCCGACCTGCTGATCGGCTCCATCTCGGCGAATCCCCGCATGTGGCCGGCGCTTCGCCGCCTGCACCGGAACCTCGGCGTGCAGGCCGGGACCGAGGAGATCTGGCTGACGCTGCGCGGGCTGCGCACGATGGACGTTCGCCTTGCGCGCCACGAAGAGAACGCCATGACCGTGGCACGGTGGCTGGCCGCACGCCCGGAAGTGGCGCGCGTGCTGCACCCTGCCCTGCCCGGCGATCCCGGCCATCGCCTGTGGCAGCGCGACTTCGGCCGCTCGACCGGGCTGTTCGGACTCGTGCTGAACGGGACAGAGGCGGAGGCCAGGCGGTTCCTCAACGCGCTCCGGCTCTTCGGGCTCGGCTACTCCTGGGGCGGGTTCGAGAGCCTCGCCATTCTCGGCGAGCTCCGGCAGGCCCGGACCGTGAAGCCCTGGACGGATGGCCCGGTGATCCGCCTGCACATAGGCCTCGAGGATCCTGCCGACCTCATCGAGGACCTGGAGCAGGCGTTCGCCGCAATGGCCGGCTGACGCTCGGCGCGGGGCGAGCTCTCGCGGGACGGCCAGTGTCTCACCGCGAGAGCGGACGGTCAGAGCGGGATGTTGTCGTGCTTCTTCCAGGGGTTGCTCAGCTCCTTCGTGCGCAGCAGCCGCAGCGCCCGCGCGATCCGGCGCCTCGTCGAGTGCGGCATGATCACGTCGTCGACATAGCCGCGCTCGGCGGCGACGAAGGGATTGAGGAAGCGGTCCTCGTAGCGCTTCGTGTGCTCGGCGATCCGCTCGGGGTCGTCGAGGTCCTTGCGGTAGATGATCTCGACCGCGCCCTTCGCACCCATCACCGCCACCTGGGCCGTGGGCCAGGCGTAGTTGATGTCGCCGCGCAGGTGCTTGGAGGCCATGACGTCGTACGCGCCGCCGAAGGCCTTGCGCGTGATGACCGTCACCTTCGGCACCGTCGCCTCGGCATAGGCGAAGAGAAGCTTCGCGCCGTGCTTGATGAGGCCGCCATATTCCTGCGCCGTGCCCGGCAGGAAGCCCGGCACGTCGACGAAGGTCACGATCGGGATGCCGAAGCAGTCGCAGAAGCGCACGAAGCGCGCGGCCTTGCGCGAGGCGTCGCTGTCGAGGACGCCGGCGAGCACCATCGGCTGGTTGGCCACGACGCCGACGGTCCGCCCTTCCACGCGGCCGAAGCCCACCACGATGTTCCTGGCATGCGCCGCCTGGATCTCGAAGAAGTCTTCCTCGTCCACGACCTTCAGGATCAGTTCCTTGATGTCGTACGGCTTGTTGGCCGAATCCGGGATCAGCGTGTCGAGCGAGCGGTCGATCCGGTCGGGCGCGTCCGGCGAGGGAATCTCCGGCAGGTCGGCACGGTTGTTGAGCGGCAGGAGGTCGAACAGGCGGCGGATCTCCAGGAGCGCCTCCACATCGTTCTCGAAGGCCCCGTCGGCGATCGAGGACTTCACGGTGTGGACCGAGGCGCCGCCGAGCTCCTCCGGCGTGACCGTCTCGTTGGTGACGGTCTTCACGGCGTCCGGTCCGGTCACGAACATGTAGCTCGTGTCCTTGACCATGAAGATGAAGTCCGTCATGGCGGGCGAGTACACCGCACCACCGGCGCAAGGGCCCATGATCATGGAAATTTGCGGCACCACGCCCGAGGCCAGCACGT
>JAEZEK010000199.1 GCA_023417735.1 Pseudomonadota bacterium
GAGCTATGTCGTGGACGGTGGCTGGGTCTGAGCAGCCTCCGCGCGCCAGGGGATCCGGCGGCTTTCTTCCGTCGCCGCCCCCCCCACCGCGAGGAAATCGCTGAACCGCTCGCCCTGGATGAGGACATGGGCGCGGAGCCGCTCCGAGGCGAGTGCGGCATCGCCGGCGAGGATCGCCTCCACGACCCCCTCATGCTCGTCGAAGGAGGAGCGCAGCCGGCCGGTGACGCGAAGCTGCAGGCGCCGGTAGGGCTTCAGCCGCGTGTGCAGCGCGCGCGCCTGGTCGGCGAGGAACGCGTTGCCGCTCGCCGCGTAGATCGCCCGGTGAAAGCGCTCGTTCTCGTAATAATAGGCGTCGGCGTCGCCCGATTTCAGCGCGCTCTCGCAGGCGCGATGCGCCTCGAGCAGCACGCCGCGCTGCTGGTCGTTCACCCGGCGCGCCGCGAGACGGGCGCAAAGGCTCTCCAGCTCGGCCATCACCTCGAGCATCTCGAGGAGCGCGGCGGGGCCGATCTCCGCGACGAAGGCGCCGCGATTGGGCTGGATGGTCACGAACCCGGCCGCCCCGAGCCGGCGCAGCGCCTCGCGGATCGGAGTGCGCGAAACCGAGAACCGCCGCGCGAGCGTGATCTCGTCGAGATGCGCCCCGGGCGGGTACCGGCCCGTCACGATGTCCTGTTCGATGGCATCGCTGAGATCGATCGTGCGGCGGTTGCGGGCCATGGCTCCTCCCGCCGTAAGCATACAGGGCCTCGGCGATTGTATGCAAACTTGACCGCTCCGCGTCGTGCGTGCAAGCTCCCGCGCTGAAGCTGCAAACAAGATCACGGGAGGATCATGATGAAACGCGGAATTCTGTTCGGGCTGGTCGCCGCGACCGCATTCGTCGGCGTGGCCGAGGCGCAGACCACGCTCCGGGCGTCGCACCAGTGGCCGACGGGCAAGGGCGACGTGCGCGACGAGATGGTGCAGATCATCGCCCGCGAGGTGGAGAAGGCGAATGTCGGCCTCGCGATCCAGGTCTTCGGCAACGCGTCGCTCTTCAAGCCGAACGACCAGTGGGGCGCGCTGACCCGCGGCCAGCTCGACATGTCGGCCTTCCCGCTCGACTACGCCTCCGGCCGCATCCCGCAGTTCTCGGCGACCCTGATGCCGGGCCTCGTGCGCAACCACGAGCGCGCGCAGCGCATGAACGATTCCGATTTCATGCAGGACATCAAGAAGCTGATCGAGGACGAGGGCGTCATCGTCATCTCCGATGCCTGGCTCGCGGGCGCCTTCGCCTCCAAGAAGGGCTGCATCACGGCGCCGGACACGATCAGGGGCCAGGTCACGCGCGCCGCGGGCCCGGCCTTCGAGCAGATGCTCGCCGCGGCCGGCGCGTCGATCTCCTCGATGCCGTCCTCGGAAATCTACACCGGCATGCAGACCGGCGTGCTCGACGCCACCAACACCTCGTCCGGCTCGTTCGTCTCCTACCGCCTCTACGAGCAGGTGAAGTGCCTGACGGCGCCCGGCGAGAACGCGATCTGGTTCATGTACGAGCCGATCCTGATGGCCAAGTCGAGCTACGACAAGCTGACGCCCGAGCAGCAGAAGGCGATCATGGACGCCGGGCAGGTGGCGGAGGACTTCTTCGTCGAGGAGGCGCAGAAGATCGACCAGGAGATGATCGACGTGTTCAAGCAGAACAACGTCGAGGTGGTCGAGATGTCGAAGGAGGACTACGACGCCTGGCTGAAGGTGGCCGAGGAAAGCTCCTACAAACACTTCTCGGAGAACGTGCCCGGCGGCAAGGATCTGATCGAGAAGGCGCTCGCCGTCGAGTGAGCGAAAGCGGGCCGCCCGGCGGCGGGCGGCCCGCACATCGTCGTCTGGCCGGTGCCGCCGGCGGGGGCTTCGGCTTCATGCACACCTATGTCCGCATCGTCAGCGCACTGTCCCGCGCGGCCGGCCTCGTTTCGGTCGGGCTTCTCGTGGCGGCCCTCGTGGTCGTCTGCCAGATGGTCGCGATGCGCTACTTCCTCCGCGCCTCGACGGTCTGGCAGACGGAGTTCGTGGTCTATTCCGTCGTCGCCGCGACGTTCCTCGGCTCGTCCTACGTGCTCCTGCAGAAGGGGCACGTGAACGTCGATCTCCTGCCCAATGCGCTCGGCACCCGCGGGCGGGTCGCGCTGGAGGCTCTCTCGGGCTTCCTCAGCCTGGTCTTCTGCGCGCTCCTGGCCTGGTCCGGGTGGGTCCATTTCGAGGAGGCCTGGTCGCGCAACTGGACCACCGCGACGGTCTGGGCGCTGCCGCTCTGGATCCCGCTCCTGCCCCTTCCGCTCGGGATCGGGCTCCTGTCGCTGCAATACGTCGCCGAACTGATCAAGCTGCGGGACGAGCTCAGATGAACGATCCCCTCGTCGCCGGCCTGGTCATCGTCGGCGCGCTTCTGGCCGGGATCGCGATCGGCATGCCGATCGCCTTCGCGCTCGGCCTCGTCTCGATCGGCGCACTTCTTTTCGGCTTCGGCCCCGGCATGCTCGGCATCCTGGGCGAGACCTTCTTCGCCGGGCTGGCGAGCTTCAGCCTGGTGTCGATCCCGATGTTCATCGTCATGGGCGCCGCCGTCGCCTCCAGCCCCGCCGGGCGCGACCTCTACGAGGCGCTCGACCGCTGGCTGAACCGCGTGCCGGGCGGTCTCGTCCTCTCCAATCTCGGCGCCTGCTCCATCTTCGCGGCGCTCTCCGGCTCCTCGCCCGCCACCTGCGCGGCCATCGGCAAGATGGGCATCCCGGAGATGGTGAACCGGGGCTACCCGAAGGAGATCGCCGCCGGCTCCATCGCGGCGGGCGGCACGCTCGGCATCCTCATCCCGCCGTCGGTGACGATGATCATCTACGGCATCGCGACGGAGACCTCGATCGGCCGGCTCTTCATGGCCGGCATCCTGCCGGGCTTCATGCTGACGGCCATCTTCATGGCCTGGACGATCATCGACTGCCGCCGCCGCGGCTACAAGTTCGGCGACATGCGGCGGAGCTTCTCGCTGAAGGAGAAGGTGGCCGCGCTGCCGCGGGTGCTGCCCTTCCTGGCGATCATCGTGGCCGTGCTCTGGGTCCTCTATGGCGGCGTCGCCACGCCTTCGGAGGCGGCCGGCGTCGGCGCGGTGCTCTGCATCATCCTCGTCGTCGTCATCTACCGCATGTGGAACCCGCGTCCGCTCGGCAAGGTGTTCGGCGACTCGCTCAGGGAGAGCGTGATGATCATGATGATCATCGCGGCCTCCGAACTCTTCGCGTTCACCCTCTCCTCGTTCTTCATCACGCAGTCGATCGCCGGCTGGATCGCGGCGCTCGACATCAACCGGTGGGTGCTGCTGGGGATCATCAACGTCTTCCTGCTGGTGGCCGGCTGCTTCCTGCCCCCCGTCGCCATCATCCTGATGACCGCGCCGATCCTCCTGCCGATCATCCTGCAGGCCGGGTTCGACCCGTATTGGTTCGCCGTGATCCTGACGATCAACATGGAGATCGGCCTCATCACGCCGCCGATCGGCCTGAACCTCTACGTCATCAACGGGATCGCGCCCGACATCTCGCTCGGGCAGATCCTCAGGGGTTCGCTGCCCTATGTCTTCTGCATGATCCTCGGCATCGTGATCCTCTGCATCTTCCCGGAGATCGCGACCTGGCTGCCGAACGCGATGATGGGGGCGGCGCGATGAACCAGGCCGGATTCCTGCAGGACCTCTTCGCCTCGATCGCCGAGCGCGGCCGCAGGCTGCTCGACTTCGGCGGGGAAGGCGACGGCAGCGCCGATCTGGCGGAGCTGGCGGAGGCGCTCTATTCCAGCCTCGGCGAGGCCTCGGGCGTCGCCATCGCCGACCGCATGCTGCGCGCCTACGAGGCACGCGACGAGGAGGGCAGGGTGGCCTTCTTCAGGCTGCTCTGCGACCGCTTCGGCATCGACGCCGACGAGGCTGTGGCGGCGGCGGAGGCCTACCGGGAGGCGCCGTCCCCGGAGGCGCTGGAGCGCCTGCACCTCGCCGCCGAGCCGCGCCGGCAGGAGCTCATCCGCCGCCTGAACCTCGCCCCGGGGGGCACCGCAAAGCTTGTCCGCATGCGCGAGGATCTCCTTGCGGCGCTGCGCGGCCATCCGGACCTGCGCGGCCTCGACATGGACTTCCGGCACCTCTTCCAGTCGTGGTTCAACCGCGGCTTCCTGGAGGCCCGCCGCATCGACTGGCAGACGCCGGCGGCGATCCTCGACAAGATCATCCGCTACGAGGCGGTCCACGAGATCTCCGACTGGGAGGACCTGCGCCGGCGGATCGATCCGCCCGCCCGCCGCCGCTACGCGGTCTTCCATCCGCGGCTCGCCGACGAGCCGCTGATCTTCGTCGAGGTGGCGCTGACCGTCGACATGCCCGCGACGATCGCCTCGATCCTCTCGGCCGATAGGCCGATCACGAGCCCCGCCGATGCCCGCACCGCCGTTTTCTATTCGATCTCGAACTGCCAGGCCGGGCTGCGCGGCGTCTCGTTCGGCAATTTCCTCATCAAGCAGGTCGTCGAGGATCTGCGGCGCGAGCTGCCGAACCTGCGGACCTTCGTCACGCTCTCGCCGGAGCCGGGCTTCGCGGCCTGGCTCGCCGAGGAGCGGCGGCGCGAGAACGGGCTGGTGGACGCGGAGGCGGGCGATCTCCTCGCCGCGCTCGACGCCGAATCCTGGTGGCAGGACGAGGCGCTGCTGCGGCGCCTGGAGCCCGTCATGACCGAGCTCGCCGCCTACTATCTCGCCCGTGCGCGGAAC
>JAEZEK010000264.1 GCA_023417735.1 Pseudomonadota bacterium
CTTCAGCATGCGGTCGATGACGGCCGGCTCGAAGCAGGACGGGCCGAAGAACAGCCACTTATAGTAGACGCCGCGCGCGGGCGTGCCGATCGGCACCGCGAGCCCCGCGTCGGGGAATGCGTCGGCGAGATAGGCGCAGATCGCGGCGGCTTCCGTGATGACCGTGCCCTCGTGGGCCAGTGCGGGCACCTTTCCCATCGGGTTGACCGCGAGATAGGCGGGCTCGCGCTGCTCGTCCCGTTCCGTGGAAAGCACCCTCACCTCGTACTCGGCGCCGACCTCCTCGAGCATCCAGAGCGCGAGCAGCGAGCGCGACGGCGAGATGTGGTAGAGCGTCAGGTCGGCCATGTCGGGGTCTCTCCTGGGCGTGCGAGAACCTGTGAAAGGGCGGGGCGGCGCGCGGCCTCAGCCGCGCATCGCGGCCGCGGCGCGGGCGAGCCGCTCGATGCGCTTCCAGTCACCGCCGGCGACCGCCTCCTTCGGCACCACCCAGCTGCCGCCGACGCAGACGACGTTCGGGAGAGCGAGGTAGGCCGGCGCGGTCTCGGCGCCGATGCCGCCCGTCGGGCAGAAGCGGATTGCGGGCAGCGGCTGCGCCAAGGCCGCGAGAAAGGCGCGCCCGCCTGCGGGTTCGGCGGGGAAGAACTTGAGCATCCCGAAGCCTTCGTCGAAGAGCGCCATCGCCTCGCTGGCCGTCGCCGCACCCGGCATCAGCGGAATGCCCGCCTCGCCCGCCGCATAGAGAAGAGCCGGCGTCGCCCCCGGCGAGACGGCGAAGCGGGCGCCGGCCTTCTCGGCTTCGGCGAGCTGGGCCTCGCCGAGGACCGTGCCGGCGCCGACCATCGCGCCCTCCACCTCGGCTGCGATCGCGCGGATGGCATCCATCGCAGCCGCGGTGCGCAGCGTGACCTCGATCGCGGGCAGGCCGCCGGCTACGAGCGCGCGCGCCAGCGGCACGGCGGCTGACGCGTCCTCCAGCACCACGACGGGGATGACCGGGGCTGCGCCGACGATCGGCCCGAGGGTTTCGACCTGCCTCATGCCTCGCCTCCGAACGGGAAGATGCCTCCCCCCGCCTCGGCGGGGCCGGCAGTCGCGCGGAAGACCGCGAAGAGCTCGCGGCCCGTGCCGTGGGCGTTTTCGGAGAGATCGGCCGTCGCCGGCGAGCGTGCCGCCCACTCGGCAGGATCGACGAGGGCGTCCAGCCGCCCGGACTCGGCATCCACGCGGATGACGTCGCCGTCGCGGACGAGCGCGATCGCGCCGCCGTCCGCCGCCTCCGGGGTGACGTGGATCGCCGCCGGCACCTTGCCCGACGCCCCCGACATGCGCCCGTCCGTCACGAGGGCTACGGCATGGCCGCGATCCTGCAGCACACCGAGCGCGGGCGTGAGCTTGTGGAGCTCCGGCATCCCGTTCGCCTTCGGCCCCTGGAAGCGCACCACCGCGACCACGTCGCCATCGAGGGCGCCCGCCTTGAAGGCCGCGAGCAGCGCGTCCTGCGAATGGAACACGCGGGCCGGTGCCTCCACGACGTGCCGGTCCGGCTTCACGGCGGAGGTCTTCATCACCGAGCGGCCGAGAGTGCCGGCGAGGAGCCGGAGGCCGCCGGTCGGCTGGAACGGCGTGCCGGCCGGGCGGAGCACGTCGGCGTCATGGCTCTCGCGGGCCGCATCGACCCAGACGAGCCCGCCCTCCGGCGCGAGCCGAGGCTCCCGGCGATAGCCGTCGAGCCCCGTCCCCCAGACGGTGCGGACGTCCTCGTGCAGGAGGCCGGCGTCGAGCAGCTCGCCGATGAGGAAGCCCATGCCGCCCGCCGCCTGGAAGTGGTTCACGTCCGCGCGCCCGTTCGGGTAGATCCGGGCGAGCAGCGGCACGATCTCCGAGAGCGCGGCGAAATCGTCCCAGGTGATCTCGATGCCGGCCGCGCGCGCGATCGCCACGAGGTGCAGGGTGTGGTTGGTCGAGCCGCCGGTGGCGTGCAGGCCGACGATGCCGTTCACGATCGCCCGCTCGTCGACGACCTCGCCGACGGGCGTGTACTCGTTGCCGAGCGCGGTGACGGCGAGCGCCCGCTTCGCCGCCGCCCCCGTCAGCGCGTCGCGCAGCGGCGTGTTCGGGTTCACGAAGGACGCGCCGGGCAGGTGCAGGCCCATGATCTCCATCAGCATCTGGTTGGAGTTCGCGGTGCCGTAGAACGTGCAGGTGCCCGGGCCGTGATAGGACTGCGACTCGGCCTCGAGAAGCTCCGCGCGGCCGATCCTGCCCTCGGCATAGAGCTGGCGGATGCGCGCCTTCTCGTCGTTGGGCAGGCCGCTCGGCATCGGGCCTGCCGGCACGAACACCGCCGGCAGATGGCCGAAGGCGAGCGCCCCGATCAGGAGCCCCGGCACGATCTTGTCGCAGACGCCGAGATAGACGGCGGCGTCGAACATCGCGTGCGAGAGTGCGATCCCGGTCGCCATCGCGATGGCGTCGCGGGAGAAGAGCGAAAGCTCCATGCCGCTCTGGCCCTGGGTGACCCCGTCGCACATCGCCGGCACGCCGCCCGCGACCTGGGCCACCCCGCCCGCCTCGTGGGCGGCGCGCCGGATCAGCTCGGGGAAACGCTCGAACGGCTGATGCGCCGAGAGCATGTCGTTGTAGGCGGTGACGATCGCGAGGTTCGGCACGACATCGCCGGCGAGCGCGCGCTTGTCGGACGCCGAGCAGGCCGCGAAGCCGTGGGCGAGGTTGCCGCAGGCGAGCGTGCCGCGCCGGGGGCCGGCCTCACGCGCCCGGGCGATGCGGTCGAGATAGGCCTGCCGGCGCCGGGCCGAGCGCGCGACGATGCGATCGGTGAGCATGGTGATCACGGAATGGGTCTGCATCCGATGAGCCCTCCGATGGCGTCCTGCCTGGTGTTCCGTCCGGGGTGCCACGCAACCTGCCGGCATTCTTCATGATCGGCGACCGCCGCAAAAGTCGATTTCGATTCTCTTCAATGAACCAGCCGTAGCACAGTAATATGGATGAATTTTCTCCTGGTTCTGCAACCTATGCTTTGCTTCAGGCGGCCATGGATTCATGTTAAACTCACCCTCCTCTGAGGGGAGGAAGTACAATGGCCACCATGTGTGTACAAAGCGATGCATTAAATCTGCGCTCTCAGCCCGAGGTGACAGAAGGAAATATAATTACTGTTCTAATGAAATGCCACCCGGTGACGGTGTTGCGGGATGCACCGGTGAGCGGTTGGGTGGAGGTCGAGACCGACGTTGATGCGGCGCAACATACCGGATTCGTCTCAAGGCGGCTATTGCGCGATCAAACGACCGACGCGAAGGAGCGGCTGATGACCGCCGCGGTGAAGGAATGGATCCGGTTCGACCGTGCGCTCGGGAAGGAGCACGTGGATCCCTACTTCAAGTTCGTGGGCGAGATGTGGAGGGCGATCGGGCTTGATCTCGACGGGAAGGACCGTGACCAGCCGTGGTCGGCTGCCTTCATCTCCTGGATCGTCAAGCAGGCCGGGCCCGCATACAACGGGTTCAAGACCGCCGCGGCCCACGCGCGCTACATCCACGACTCGATCAAGAAGAGGCAGGCCGGCACGGCTGCGCCATTCTGGGGATTCCGCCTGCACGAGCACCGGGTCGGACTTGGTGATCTCGTGTGCCAGTGGCGGGTGAACCCGATGACCTTCGACAAGGCCGCTGCGAGCGATTCCTTCTTCAGCCACTGCGACGTCGTGGTCGAGGTTTCGGGGAATGCTGTCCGTGCCATTGGCGGAAACAACAGCCACACGGTCGGGTTCAAGACGTATGCGACCAATGCGGACGGATTTCTGAAAGCGGAGAACAAGGTCTTCGCGCTCTTGCGCAACAACATATGACCGCCTGCATTCTCAGGCTGACGGTCGAGCTGGCACCCCGGCGCGAAGAAACGAGGCGGTTGGACGATGCACGGACTGCGGATCACCGGCTTCGGCGTGGCGCTGCTCGTCGCGACGAGCCACATCATCCATCCGGTGGGGGCCGATCCGGCCGTACCCGTGCGGACCGGCAGCACGGGGGGCGAGAACTGCTATGGCGTCGCATCCGTGCAGCTCCGATCGGATGCGGGGCGCCTCAACTTGCGGGCGGGGCCCGGCGCTCATTTTCCGGTGATCGGACGCCTCGGCAACGGGCAGAAGGTCTCGGTCTGCGGCGACTGGCGGCGCGAATGGGTTCCGGTCGTCGTCCACGCCCGCGAAGCACCCGCCGACTGCGGACTGAGCGACATGGCACCGGGCCAGGTCTACGAGGGTCCGTGCCAGTCCGGCTGGGTGGCACGGACGTTCCTTCAGGTTGCAGCAGGCTAGTGGAGCGCGCTCACCCGCTGTCCTCGTGCCAGTTGCGGCCATCGCGCTCGATGAGCG
>JAEZEK010000299.1 GCA_023417735.1 Pseudomonadota bacterium
GCGCTCCACGAGGTGCCGACCGTGCGCCTGGCGGCGGCGCCGCTCGCCGCCATCCGCGAGCGCAACGGCCTCGCCCCGGCCCTCGTCGACGACGTCGTGCTCGGCTGCGTCGATCCGGTCGGCGAGGCCGGCGGCAACGTCGCCCGCGCCGCGGTCTTCGTCGCGGGCTACGGCCAGCAGGTTCCGGGCATGCAGATCAACCGCTTCTGCGCCTCCGGCCTCGACGCCGTGAACATGGGCGCGGCGCAGGTCGCCACGCGCCAGCACGACCTCGTGCTCGCCGGCGGCGTGGAATCCATGTCGCGCGTCGGCATCGGCGCGTCGGGCGGCGCCTGGCCGGTCGATCCCGAAGTCGCGGTGCCCGCCTATTTCATGCCGCAGGGCATCTCGGCCGACCTGATCGCCACGAAATACGGCTTCACGCGCGACGATTGCGACGCCTACGCCGTGGAGAGCCAGAAGCGAACGGCCGCGGCCTGGGAGGCCGGCCGTTTCGCGCGGTCCGTCGTGCCCGTCCGCGACGTGAACGGCATCACGCTGCTCGACCGCGACGAGCATCCGCGGCCCTCGACCGACATGCAGTCGCTCGCCGCGCTCAACCCCTCCTTCGAGATGATCGGCGCGATGGGGGGCTTCGACGCGGTCGCGATCCAGGCCCACCCCGACGTCGAGCGCGTGAAGCACGTCCACCACGCCGGCAACTCGTCCGGCATCGTCGATGGCGCAGCCGCCGTGCTGGTCGGCAACGAGGCGGGCGGCCGCGCCGCCGGGCTGAAGCCGCGCGCCCGCATCCGCGCCTTCGCCAATGTCGGCTCCGACCCGGCCCTGATGCTGACCGGCCCGATCGACGTCACGCACAAGGTGCTCCGCCGCTCCGGCATGGCGCTTTCCGACATCGACCTGTTCGAGATCAACGAGGCCTTCGCCGCCGTCGTGCTGCGCGCCATGCAGGCGCTCGACCTCGATCCGGACCGGGTGAACGTAAACGGCGGCGCCATCGCGATGGGCCATCCGCTCGGCGCGACCGGCGCGATGATCCTCGGCACCGCTCTCGACGAACTGGAGCGCCGCGACCTCTCCACCGCGCTCGTCACGCTCTGCATCGGGGCGGGCATGGGCACCGCCACGATCATCGAGAGGGTCTGACCATGCCGAAGATCGACCTCGCCGCGGTGCCGGAACAGGACAGCTGCGGCTATCCGGCGCCGTTCCACGAGATTGCCGCGGGCCGGTTCCGAAAGCGCCTCGGCGTTGCCGGCGGCCTCACGCAGTTCGGCGTCAACCTGTGCCGGCTCGCGCCGGGCGCCGGCTCTTCGCAGCGCCACTGGCACGAGAAGGAGGACGAGCTGATCTTCGTCGTCTCCGGCGAGGTCGTGCTGGTGGAGGACGGCGGCGAGACCGTGCTGCGCGCCGGCGACGCGGCCGCCTTCAAGGCGGGCGTTCCGAACGGGCACCAGCTCCTCAACCGTTCCG
This sequence comes from Pseudomonadota bacterium, assembly GCA_023417735.1. GTDB lineage: Bacteria > Pseudomonadota > Alphaproteobacteria > Rhizobiales > Afifellaceae > Propylenella. The sequence continues at coordinate 1,474 of JAEZEK010000299.1, forward strand.
ACCGGGACGCGCTTGTCCTGGAGGTCGGCAGCCGGATGGCGGGGGAGGTGGCGCATTATTCCGACCTCGACATGGTGAACCGCGATGGCGCCTATCTCCACCGCGACGGCACGCCCTATCCCCGGCGCGATCAGCCGCGGTGAGGCCTCATGCGCGCGCGGCCGCGCCCGGCTCCGCCGTCGGCGCGAGGATCGGCACGTCCGGCAGCGCCTGGAACGCGGGCCTGGCGAAATGATAGCCCTGGAACAGCTCGATGCCGGCGGCGCGCAGCACCGTGAGCTCGGCCTCGCTCTCCACGCCTTCCGCGAGCAGCCTCACGTCGAGGTTCCGTGCCGCCCAGACCAGCGCCGAGAGGATGACCTGGCGCGCATGCGAGCCCTCGATGCCGCGGATGAGCTCCATGTCAATCTTCAGGAGGTCCGGCTGGAACTTCGCGAGCAGGTTCAGCCCGGCATAGCCGGCGCCGAAATCGTCGATCGCCGTCATGAAGCCGTGCCGGCGGTATTCCCCGATGATGCGCTCGACGTGTCCGACGTCGCGGATCTCCTCCTGCTCGGTGAACTCGAACAGGATGTTCTCGCGCGGCATGCCGGTCCGCTCGGCCGCGGCGAGCGAGGTGCGCAGGCACGCGGCAGGCTCGTAGACGGCGTTCGGCATGAAGTTGATGGAGAGCTTGAGGTCCTCGTCGCGCGGGAAGAGCGCGGCCGCCGTCTCGATCGCCTTCACCCGGCAGGCCTGGTCGAAGCGGTAGCGGTTCTCGGCGTCGACCTTGCCGAGGACCTGGTGCGCGGGCTCGCCCGCGGGACCCCTGACGAGCGCCTCGTAGCCCCAGACGCGGCCGCGCGGGAGCTCCACGATCGGCTGGAAGGCCATCGCGAAGGCGAACCCGAGCGCCTCGCCGTTCCTGCAGCCCTCGCAAGCCTTTCTGGCCGTCATGCCGGTCTCCGTGCCTCTGCGGGCCGCGACTATGCTTGGCGCGCCTTCATGAATCCTGAACGCTCGCCCGACGGGAGAGGACGCCGATGAGAACCGACAACTTCACGATGGAGACCGGCGCCGACGGCATCGCGCTCGTGACCTGGGACATGCCCGGCCGCTCCATGAACGTCTTCACCATGGAGGTGCTCGACGAGCTCGCGGCGATCGTCGAGGCGGTCGCCGCCGACGCCGCGATCGTCGGCGCCGTCATCCTCTCCGGCAAGGACGGCTTCACCGGCGGCGCCGACATCACCATGCTCCATCGCATGTTCGGCCTCTTCCGCGAGAAGGCGGAGAAGGATCCGGAGGGCGCCAGGCGCGAGCTCCTGGAGCAGTCGAGCCTGATGTCGCGCATCTACCGGCGGCTGGAGACCTGCGGAAAGCCGTTCGTCGCGGCGATCCACGGCGCCTGCATGGGCGGCGGCACCGAGCTCGCGCTCGCCGCGCACGGCCGCGTCATCTCCGACGACCGGTCGAGCCGGTTCGGCCTGCCGGAGGTGAAGATCGGGCTCTTCCCCGGCGCCGGCGGCACGCAGCGCGTCATGCGCATGGCCGACCCGCAGGCCGGCCTCCAGATGCTGCTGAAGGGCGAGTCGCTCGACCCCGCCCGGGCGAAGGCGATGGGTCTCGTCGACGAGGTGGTGCCGCGCGCCGGGCTGGTCGAGGCGGCGAAGGCGATGATCGCGGGCGGGCTGAAGCCGCTGAAGCCGTGGGACGAGAAGGGCTACCGACCGAAGGGCGCGGCCAACGTCTTCTCGGCCGCCGGCTTCCAGCTCTGGCCGGCGGCGAACGCGATCTACCGCAAGGAGACCTACGACAACTATCCGGGCGCGCGCTACCTGCTCCAGGCCGTGTTCGAGGGCCTGCAGCTGCCGATGGACCTCGCGCTCCGCGTCGAGAGCCGCTATTTCGCCCGCGCGCTGCAGACGCCGGAGGCGGCGGCCATGATCCGCTCGCTCTTCGTCTCGCTGCAGGAGCTCAACAAGGGCGCGCGCCGCCCCGCCGGCGCGCCGCGCTCGGACTTGAAGCGGATCGGCGTCGTCGGCGCCGGCTTCATGGGCGCCGGCATCGCCCACGTCGCCGCCCAGGCCGGCCTGGAGGTCGTGCTGATCGACCGCGACATGGCCGCCGCGGAGAAGGGCAGGGCGCATTCCGCCGCCCTCATGGACAAGGCGGTCCAGCGCGGCCGCGCCACCCCGGCGGAGAAGGACGCCGTCCTCGCCCGCATCGCGCCGACGGACGATTACGCCGCGCTCGCCGGCTGCGACCTCGTCGTGGAGGCCGTGTTCGAGGACCGGCAGGTGAAGGCCGAGGCCATGCGCCGCGCCGCCGAGCACGTCGGGCCGGACGCGATCTTCGCCTCCAACACCTCGACGCTGCCGATCACCTCGCTCGCCGCGGGGTGGCGCGACCCGGCCGCATTCGTCGGCATCCACTTCTTCTCGCCGGTCGAACGGATGATGCTGGTCGAGGTCATCGTCGGCAAGCGCACCGGCGATCGCGCGCTGGCGACGGCGCTCGATTTCGTCCGCATGATCCGCAAGACTCCGATCGTGGTGAACGACTCGCGCGGCTTCTA
>JAEZEK010000369.1 GCA_023417735.1 Pseudomonadota bacterium
GCCGTGACCCGCCGCGCGCCGGCCGCCAGGCAGGCCTCCGCCGCCCGAACCATCGTGCCGCCGGTGCTGATCATGTCGTCGACGATCACCACGTCCGCATCGGCGGCGTCGCCGACCAGAAGCGTGCCCGAGACGACCCCGCCGCTCCGCCGCTTCTCCATGAAGGCGCCGCCGACGCTCCGGCCGGCGAGCGTCTCCAGCCGTTCCTGGAAGAGCTGCGCGCGCTTCACGCCGCCGGGATCCGGAGATGCCACGACGAGGGGCGCGCCTGCGCTCGCCGCGAGCACCTGCTCGGCGAACACGGCCCGGCCGTCGAGATGGACCGTCTCGCACCGGAAGGCGTTCTGGAAGGCGGCGAGATTGTGCGCCTCGAGCGTCATCACCCTATCGGTGCCGACAGCCTCGAAGAGCTGGGCCACGTAGCGCGTGGTCACGGGATCGCCGGGCTTCGTCTGCCGGTCCTTGCGGCCGTAGGCGAGGTACGGGACGACGGCGGTCACGCGGGCCGCCCCGTGCTCCTTCAGCGCCGCCACGAAGAACAGGAGCCGGCAGAGCCTGTCGTTGGCGCTCGCTCCGGGCGTGCCGTTGAGGCTCAGGACGACATAGCAGTCCGCCCCGCGCACACCGATTAGCGGCCGCGCCTTGTGTTCGCCGTCCTCGAACTCGCGCTCCTCGTGTGCCGAGAGCGGGAGCCCGAGAGTGCCGGCGACGCTCTCGCCGAAGGGGCGGCTGCCGGCGAGAGCGAACAGGCGCAGCATGGCTTTCCTCAGTGGGCGACGAGCGCCTTCTCGATCTCCCCGACGGGGTGCTTCGTCAAGTCCTTGTCGATCTCGGCCACGATCACGCGGCGGACGGCTTCCGGCATCGCGGCCCGTAGCTGGGCGAGCGCGCGCGGCGGCGCCACCACGACGAGCTGGTCGAACGGCGCCTTCCGCCGGAGCGTCTCGAGCCGGTCCGCCACCGTGCCCAGGAACCGCGCTTCCTCGGCGTCATGCCAGTCGGTGTTCCCGACGCTGCTCCTGCGTTCGGTCGTGCTGTCGTGGACCCGGCCCGGGCGGTCCGACCCCTGCGCGCGGGTCGGGGGATTCTCGTCCTCGATCACCGTCTCGACCTTGAGGTTCGGGTAGACCGCGTCGCCGATGTTCTTGATGATGATGGCCTTGCGGCCGTCGGCAACCAGGATCCAGGCCTCGTTCGCAATCTTCATGTTCGTCTTCCTTCCGCGCCGCGCGAGGCTGCTTCCGCGCGCATGGCGTTGTGCAGCAACGATGGAAGACGACCGCGATCGAAGCTGCTTTGACTCACCGCAAGGACGGCGGCCATCCGCACGAAAAAGGTCAGGACGTCAGCCCCTCCAGGGCGGCTTTCAGGGCCTCCGGATCGCCCGTGACACGGACGCTCTTGAGGCGGGCGCTGCTGCCGGAGGCAATCGCGACCGCCGATCTCGGCAGCCCCAGACTGTCGGCGAGGAGCCGCTCCAGGCTGTCGTTGGCGGCGCCCCGTTCCGGCACGGCCCGCACCCGCGCCTTCAGCACGGGTCTGCCGTCTGAGAGGATGTCTGCGCCGTCGAGCCGGTCGCGATCGGCTCTCGGCGTGAGCCTGACGGCGATCACCAGCCCGTCGGCGCAGGCGCGCCAGGGCCGCTCGCTCATCCCTCAGAAGACGTTCGGGTAGAGGTAGTAGATGATGATCCGCTCGACCAGGAAGACCAGCAGGATCAGGATGATCGGCGAGATGTCGAGCCCGCCGAAGGTGGGCACGTAGCGCCGGATCGGCCGAAGCGCCGGCTCGGTGAGCTGGTAGAGGATCCGCCCGACGGTGCTGACGAAGGTGCTGCGCGGATTGACGACGTTGAAGGCATAGAGCCATGAGAAGATCGCCGACGCGATGATCACCCAGGTGTAGAGGTTCAGCGCCAGCAGGATGACGTCGAGGAGTGCGCGCATCTTGGATCCCGTCCGCCGCTCCGGGCGGCACGCAGCCGATGTAGCCGCCGCCCGACCCCGTTACAAGCGCCCGGCGCGGATCGCCGGCAACCTCTGAGCTTCCTGCGACGGACAGGCGGAACGCCCGTCAGTCCGGCTCCGAAAGGCCGAGCGTCTCCCGGCGGAGCTCCAGCACGGAAGGCTCGACCGCCAGGTCGACGTCGCCGGTGGTGAGGACGCTCCCCTCCGCAACGTCGCGCCTCAGGGTGACGTCCTTCGCCAAGCCGATCGGGAGCGCGCGGTGCGCCGTGCTCTCGGCGGCGGGCACGAGGCGCCCCCAGACCGTGAACCCGCCCTCGCCGTCCAGCCTCTCGCCGGCCTTCAGCCTGCGCTTTGCGATCGCCACGGCGTCGCCCCGGAACCCTTTCGGCGCGCCGGTCGCCTCGCCGCGAAGCGCGGCGGAATAGACCGAGATGCCGAGCTCGAGGCCGATCAGATGGTACGGCTTGTACATCGCCGCATAGCGGCCGCTGTCGTCGGTCTTCAGGCCGTACTGCCGGGAACACGCCGCGGCGTAATCGTTCGGCGCCTTCAGGACCGTGTAGATGCCCCAGCGGAGATCGCGAAACACGGGCCGTCCGTCGCGCTCCAGCGAGGAGACCACCTCGACCATGCCGTCGTGGTCGAGTCATCCGCCGACGGCCTTCGGCCGCAGCAGATGGGCGAGGTCGTCCACGCCGCACGCCGGAAACGACAGACCGCCGGCCGGGACGTCGAGACCGCAGGCATTGGCGACCGCCGCCATCTCGATCGCCGACTTGGTGCCGTCTAGGAACGAGTTGAACATCTGGCTGTTCATGCCGGCCGCGGCCGCCTCGGCGGCGCTCAGCCCGTAATGGCTCCAGACCGTGCCGGGGGACGAGAAATGGTACTCCGGCAGGTACTTCGTGCCCTTCCCGGCCGCCGCCACGATGAAGCCGCACGCGCGGGCCCAGTCGACCTGCTCGGCGATCAGCGCGGGCTGGTCGCCATAGGCGAGCGAATAGAC
>JAEZEK010000417.1 GCA_023417735.1 Pseudomonadota bacterium
AGGTCCGTCTCGCTGAACATGGTCGGCATCAGGGCGCGCTTCTCCACGCCGACGCCGTGCTCGCCCGTCAGCACGCCGCCAACCTCCACGCAGAGCCGCAGGATGTCCGCGCCGAACGCCTCCGCCGCCTCCAGCTCGCCGGGCTTGTTGGCGTCGTAGCAGATGAGCGGGTGCAGGTTGCCGTCGCCGGCGTGGAACACGTTCGCCACGAGCAGCCCGTACTGCTCCGAGAGCTCGCGCATGCGCTGCAGGACCTGCGGCAGCGCCTTGCGGGGGATCGTCCCGTCCATGCAGTAATAGTCGGGCGAGATGCGCCCGACCGCCGGGAAGGCCGCCTTGCGGCCGAGCCAGAACGCCTGCCGCTCCGCCTCGCTCTGCGAGACCCGGACGTAGCTCGCCCGGTTCGCGCGCCCGATCGCCTCGACGCGCCCGAGCAGGAAGTCGACCTCGCCCTGCGGGCCGTCGAGCTCGACGATGAGGAGCGCCTCGACGTCGAGCGGGTAGCCGGCATGGACGTAGTCCTCGGCGGCATGGATCGCCGGCCGGTCCATCATCTCCATGCCGCCCGGGATGATGCCGGCGGCGATGATTTCCGCCACGCACTGGCCGCCGTCCTCGCTCGATGGAAAGCCGAGCAGCACCGCCCGCGCCGTCTCCGGCGATTGCAGGATGCGGACGGTCACCTCCGTGACCACCCCGAGCAGCCCCTCGGAGCCCGTCATCAGCGCGAGCAGGTCGTAGCCCTCCGCGTCGAGATGGCTGCCGCCGAGCCGTACCAGCTCGCCCGACATCAGCGCCATCTCGATGCCGAGCACGTTGTTGGTGGTGATGCCGTATTTCAGGCAGTGGACGCCGCCGGAATTCTCCGCCACGTTGCCGCCGATCGAGCATGCGATCTGCGACGACGGGTCGGGCGCGTAATAGAACCCGCGATGGGCGACCGCCTTGGTGATGTTGAGGTTGGTGACGCCCGGCTGGACCACGGCCACGCGGTTCTCGAAATCGACGTCGAGGATGCGGTTGAAGCGCGACATGACGAGGAGCACGGCATCGGCGACGGGCATGGAGCCGCCCGAGAGCGAGGTCCCGGACCCGCGCGGGACGACCTTGAGCCCGTTCGCGTCGCAGTACCGCAGCACCGCCACGACCTCGTCCGTCGTCTCGGGAAGCACGACGACGAGCGGCAGCGTCCGGTACGCCGTCAGCCCGTCGGATTCGAACGGCCGCAGCCCGTCGGGGTGGTCCACCACCCATTCCTCCCCGACGATTTCGCGCAGGTCCGCGGCGATCTGCCCGCGCCGCGCGAGCACCGCCTCGTCCGCCTTCGGCATGGTCAGGGTGGTCACGCGGAAGCCTCGGTGGTCTGGAATGTTGACCAAGCTCGTTACGCAGTTTGCGGATGGTTGTCGAGGGCGGATGCGGCCCTGTGCCGCAACGTGGGCGGCTCCGCCGCGTTGTCCTGCGCGTTATGAAAGTCTCGGTTCATCAACAGGAGGAAACCGGATGCTGAAAGCGTTCGCAGTTGCCGCGGTGACATTGGTGGCGGGAGCCGGCCTCGCCCAGGCGGATGAAGCGCTCGTTAAGGCCGGCGCCAACGTCTTCAAGAAGTGCCAGGCCTGCCATGCCGTCGGCGAGGGCGCCAAGAACAAGGTCGGGCCGGAGCTGAACGACCTGTTCGGCCGCACCGCCGGTGGGTTGGACGACTACAACTATTCCAAGCCGATGAAGGAAGCCGGCGCCAACGGCCTCGTCTGGAACGACGAGACCCTGCACCAGTACCTCGCTGACCCGAAGGGCTTCGTGAAGGGCAACAAGATGGCCTTCCCAGGCCTCAAGAAGCAGGAAGATCTGGACGCGGTCACGGCCTTCCTGAAGAGCCACGACGGCGACGGCGACAGCTGATCGCTTTCGGGCGATCCCGAGACTGGGTTGGGCCGGCCGCGCGCCGGCCTAATCCTTGTGCGCGCGCCGGATGCGCCGCACCACCCACCACACCGCGAGCATCACGGGCGGCACGGCGAGCGCGGCGACGAGCGCCGGGTCGAGCCCCGGCGCCAGCTTCTCGAAGCCCTTGGCGGAATAGGCGACCAGCCCGACGATGTAGTAGCTGACCGCCGCGACCGAGAGGCCCTCCACGGTCTGCTGCAGGCGAAGCTGCTGGCGCGTCCGCTGCTCCATGGATTTCAGCAGGTCGCGGTTCTGCCGCTCCAGCTCCACGTCGACGCGCGTGCGCAGGAGGTCGGCCGCCCGCGAGAGCTTGCGCGAGAGGTCCGCCTGGCGGGCCTCCACCGCCCGGCAGGTGCGCAGCGCAGGTCCCATGCGGCGCAGCAGGAAGATGTGCCAGGTCTCGTAGCCCGGGATCGCCTGCTCGGCGACGACGCCGAGGCGCTGCGTCACGATCTCGTCGTAGGCGCGGCTGGCCGCGAAGCGGTAGAGGCTGGAGACGGCGTCCGATTCGAGGTCGGCGGCGAGCGAGATCAGCTCGTCGAGGAGCACGTTGCTCGCCTCGCCCCCGATCTCGCGCATCTCGCGGGTGCTCCGGGCGAGCTCGGCCTCGATGCGGGCGAGCGCCGGCGCGAGCCGCTGGGCGACCGGCAGGCCGAGCAGCGCCAGCGTGCGGTAGGTCTCGATCTCGATCAGGCGCTGGGTGAGCGCCCCGGCGCGCGCCTCGCCGAGGCCGTCGTCGAACACCAGGATTCGTGTGAACCCGTCGGCGTCCTGCCGGAAGTCGCTCGCCGCACGCGCCTTGCCGCCATCCATGCGTGAATAGCAGAGGCTGGTCGGGTGGAACCGCCGGAGCGCCGCCTCGTCGGTCTCGCCGGGGCAGAGATCGAGCCGGATCGCAGAGATGAGCGGCCCGGGCGTTCGGAACGCGTCGCCGAAGGGATGGCCCCGCACCGGGTCGTCGAGATTGCGGGGTGCCGGAGCATCGTAGGTCCAGGTCGTGAACTCGCTGTGCCGCTCCCAGCGCAGGCGGCCCTCGCCCCAGTTCATCGCGAAATGGCGCGCCGCGCTGTCGGGCCCCGACAGCCCGCGGCTGCGCGCGAGCTGCGCGACGATCGCCAGGTCCTGATCGAGCGTGCCCTCGCTCAGGAAGGCGAGCTGGAGGATGGTGCGCGGCGGCGAGACGAGCTGGAACGGGCGCGAATGCAGCTCGCCCAGCACGAAGGGGCGAAGCGGATGCGCCGTGAGCCCGTAGGGCGCCCCGAGCGAGGCCTCGGCCCGTTCTGCAACCTCGTCCATCGGCCCGCCACCTCCACCGCACCGGACATGAGCGATACGCGAATCCGCTCGCTTGCCGAACCTACCAGCCGAATCCGCCGGACGCACCGTGACCGCCATTGGCGGCGGCTGCCGCACCGGCAGTGGCAAAGAATGTTGACCGCGCGATTCCGCCATGCGATCCCTCCGCATCCGCCGCGAGACGCCATGTTCCGCAAGATCGTCCACGACCGCACCGCCGACGCCGTCATCCGGCAGATCGAGACGCTGATCCTGGAAGGCGTCCTGCGGGGGGGCGAGCGCCTGCCGGCGGAGCGGGATCTCGCGCTCCAGCTCGACATTTCCCGCCCGATCCTGCGCGAGGCGCTCAAGGCGCTCGAGGAGCGCGGGCTCATCCGGACCCGCCACGGCGAAGGCACCTTCGTCGCCGACATCACCGGCACGGTCTTCAACGGCGCCATGATCGACCTCGTGCGGCGCCATCCGCAGGCGGCCGTCGACTATCTCGAATTCCGCCGCGACCTCGAAGGGCTCGCCGCCGCCCACGCCGCCGTGCGGGCGACCGATGCGGACCGCGCCATCCTCGACCAGATCCTCGCCGAGATGCTCGGCGCCCACGAGGCCGGCGACGCCGAGACGGAGGCGCGGGTCGACGTCGCGTTCCATACCGCGATCATCGAGGCGGCCCACAACATCGTGCTCCTCCACGTCATGCGCTCCTGCTACCGCCTCATCGCCGAGGGCGTGGTGCAGCACCGGCTGAAGCTCTACGGCCGCCCCGAATGGCGGGATGCGCTGCTCGACCAGCACCGCGCCATCCATGCCGCGATCGTCGCGAAGGCGCCGGACCGGGCCCGCGCGGCGGCGGAGGAGCACATCGATTTCGTGGCGCGGCAGGTGCGCGCGATCGACGAGAGCGACGCGCGCGAAGCCGTCGCCGCCCTCCGGCTCGAGAGCTACCGCCGAGCGACCCTGCCCAGACAGCCGGCCCGCATGGCGGCGGAATAGGAGCGGACGTGCCCCTGCCGAGTGAAGCGCGGCCGCGCGTCGGCCTGTTCGTGACCTGCCTGGTCGATTTCTTCCGCCCGAGCGTCGGCTTCGCGGCGATCAAGCTGCTCGAGGATGCAGGCTGCACGGTCGAGGTGCCGGAGAGCCAGACCTGCTGCGGGCAGCCGGCCTACAATTCCGGCGACCGCCGCGACGCCGCCGCGCTCGCGCGCCGGGTCGTCGAGGCATTCGAGCGGTACGATTACGTCGTCGCGCCGTCGGGCTCCTGCGCCGGCATGATCCGCAAGCACTACCCGGCGCTGCTCCGCGAGGATCCGAACTGGAGCGCGCGGGCCGACGCCCTCGCTGGGCGCACGCACGAGCTCGTCGGCTTCCTCGCCGACGTGCTCGGCGTCGAGGCGGTCGATGCCGCCTTCGCGGGCTCCGTCACCTACCACGATTCCTGTTCCGGCCTGCGCGAGCTCGGCATCCGCGACCAGCCCCGCAGGCTTCTCGGCTCCGTCGGGGGGCTCGAGCTCAGGGAACTCACGGATGCCGACGTCTGCTGCGGCTTCGGCGGCACCTTCTGCGTCAAGTACCCCGAGATCTCGAACGCGATCGTCGGAGCCAAGACCGAGAACATCGCCGCGACCGGGGCCGGGACGCTGCTCGCCGGCGACCTCGGCTGCCTCCTCAACATGGCGGGGAAGCTGCAGCGCGAAGGGCGGGCCGTGAAGGTCCGGCATGTCGCCGAGGTGCTCGCCGGCATGGCGGACGGCCCCGCCATCGGCGAGCGGGGCTGAGCCGGTGGAGATCACCTCCGCCGCCTTCAAGTCCAACTCGCGCGAGGCGCTCGGCGACGACCAGCTCCAGCGCGCGCTGAAGAACGCCCGCGGCGGCTTCATCGAGCGCCGCCGCGTCGCGGTCGAGGCCCTGCCGGAATTCGAGCGCCTCCGCGACGAAGCGCGCGACATCAAGAACCACACGCTCGCGCATCTCGACCTCTACCTCGAGACCTACGAGAAGAACGCCCGGGCCGCCGGCGCCGAGATCCACTGGGCCGAGACGGCCGAGGAGGCGTGCGGGATCGTGCTCGCCATCTGCCGCGCCGCCGGCGCGCGGACCGTCGCCAAGGGCAAGTCGATGGTCTCCGAGGAGATCGGCCTAAACGACCGCCTCGCCGCCGAAGGCATCGTCCCGGTCGAGACCGATCTCGGCGAGTACATCATCCAGCTTCGCGGCGAGGGGCCGAGCCACATCATCGCGCCGGCGATCCACGTCAACCGCGACCAGGTCGAGGCCGATTTCCGGCGCGTGCACACGCATCTCGCGCCCGACCGCGACCTCCGCGAGCCGACCACGCTGCTCGCCGAGGCGCGCGGCGTGCTGCGCGACCGCTTCCTCGCCGCCGATGTCGGCATCACCGGCGCGAATTTCCTCGTGGCGGAGACCGGCACCTCCATCATCGTCACGAACGAGGGCAATGGCGACCTCAGCCAGACCCTGCCGCGGGTCCACGTCGTGCTCGCCTCGATCGAGAAGGTGGTCCCGACGCTGGAGGATGCCTCGACGATCCTGCGCGTGCTCGCCCGCTCCGCGACCGGCCAGGACATGTCGGTCTACACAACCTTCTCCACCGGGCCGCGGCGGCCGGGCGACCCCGACGGGCCGGAGCAATACCACGTCGTCATCCTGGACAACGGCCGCACCGCGATGCTCGGCACCGAGTTCCAGGAGATGCTGCGCTGCATCCGCTGCGGCGCCTGCATGAACCATTGCCCGGTCTACCATGCCGTCGGCGGCCACGCCTACGGCGCCACCTATCCCGGCCCGATGGGCTCCGTGCTCGACCCGGCGCTGTTCGGGCTGGAGCGGACCCGGGACCTGCCGAACGCGTCCACCTTCTGCGGCCGCTGCGAGGCGGTCTGCCCGATGCGGATCCCGCTGCCCAAGCTGATGCGGCACTGGCGCGAGAAGGAGTTCGAACGCGGCCTGCAGCCGGCGACGCAGCGCTGGGGCCTCGGCCTCTGGGCGCTCGTCGCCCGCAACCCGGCGCTCTACCGGCTGGCGACGCGGGGCGGCGCGACAGCGCTCGCGGCCCTCGGGAGGAAGCGCGGCCGGTTGGCGGCGCTGCCGCTCGCCGGCGGCTGGACGCGCCACCGCGACATGCCGGCGCCGGAGGGGGGCACGTTCATGGCCGAATACCGGGCGCGGTCCCGTTCAGGAGCACGGCGGGCGCGATGAGCACGCGCGACATCGTCCTCGGCAAGGTCCGGCGCGCACTCGCCAGCGG
>JAEZEK010000431.1 GCA_023417735.1 Pseudomonadota bacterium
GGTCAACTGCAATCCGGAGACCGTCTCGACCGACTACGACACCTCCGACCGGCTCTATTTCGAGCCGCTCACCGCCGAGGACGTGCTGGAGATCATCCGCACGGAGCAGTCGAACGGAACCCTGCACGGCGTGATCGTCCAGTTCGGCGGACAGACCCCGCTGAAGCTCGCCGGCGCGCTCCAGGAGGCGAACGTGCCCATCCTCGGCACGTCGCCCGACGCGATCGATCTCGCCGAGGACCGCGACCGTTTCAAGACGCTGCTGGAGAAGCTCGGCCTGCGCCAGCCGAACAACGGGATCGCCCGCTCCGCGGAGGAGGCGCGCGCCGTCGCCGACCGGATCGGCTACCCGGTGGTGATCCGGCCGTCCTACGTGCTCGGCGGCCGCGCCATGGAGATCGTGCGCGATCCGGCGCAGCTCGAGCGCTACATGACCGACGCGGTCGTCGTCTCCGGCACTTCGCCGGTCCTGATCGACAGCTACCTCGCGGACGCGATCGAGGTCGACGTCGACGCGCTCTGCGACGGCAGGGACGTGTTCGTCTGCGGCATCATGGACCACATCGAGGAGGCCGGCATCCATTCCGGCGACTCCGCCTGCACGCTGCCGCCGCACTCGCTGCCCCCCGAGATCATCGCGGAGCTCGAGCGGCAGACCGAGCTCCTCGCCCGCGGCCTGGAGGTCGGTGGCCTGATGAACGTCCAGTACGCGGTGAAGGACGGCGAGATCTACGTGCTCGAAGTCAATCCGCGCGCCTCCCGCACCGTGCCCTTCGTCGCGAAGACGATCGGGCTCCCGATCGCCAAGATCGCCGCCCGGGTGATGGCCGGGGAGCCGCTCGCCTCGTTCGGGCTGGAGCGGCCAGCCTACGGCCACATCGCGGTGAAGGAGGCGGTCTTCCCGTTCGCCCGCTTCCCCGGCGTCGATACGGTGCTCGGGCCCGAGATGCGATCCACCGGCGAGGTGATGGGGCTCGACAATTCCTTCCCGATAGCCTTCGCCAAGAGCCAGCTCGGCTCCGGCACGAAGGTGCCCACCGGCGGCACCGTGTTCGTCTCGGTGCGCGACGGCGACAAGCCCCGCATCGTGGAGCCGGTGCGCCGGCTCGCGCAGCTCGGCTTCCGCATCATCGCCACGCAGGGGACGCAGCATTTCTTGGCCGAGCAGGGCATTGAGTGCGACAAGGTCAACAAGGTTCTTGAAGGCCGGCCGCATATCGTCGATGCTATCAAGAACGGCGAGGTGCAGCTGGTCTTCAATACCACCGAAGGCCTGCAGGCTCTCGCCGATAGTCGCTCCCTCAGGCGCGCAGCCCTCCTGCACAAGGTCCCCTATTACACGACCCTGTCAGGTGCGGTTGCCGCGGCGCTCGGCATCGAGGCGCTGCTGAGCGGAAAGCTTGAGGTGAAGCCGCTGCAGGCCTATTTCGCAGCGGCTTGAGCCCTGATGACCGGGTTGTCCCGGCGCCGAACCGCGCTGGGGCGCCCTTTCCTGTTGTCTGCCCCGCGCAATGCGGGTCTGGAGGTTGAGAATGGAAAAGGTTCCGATGACCGCTAGCGGGTACGCGCAGCTCGAAGCCGAGCTGAAGCGCCTCCTGGCCGAGGAACGGCCGCGCATCATCCAGGCGATCTCGGAAGCGCGGTCCCATGGCGACCTCTCGGAGAACGCCGAGTACCATGCCGCCAAGGAGCAGCAGAGCCTGAACGAGGGCCGGATCGCCGAGATCGAGGACAAGCTCTCGCGCGCCGAGGTGATCGACGTTTCGAAGCTGTCCGGCGACACGATCAAGTTCGGCGCCAAGGTCACCCTCGTCGACGAGGACACCGAGGAGGAGAAGGTCTACCGGATCGTCGGCGACGTCGAGGCCGACGTGAAGGAGGGGCGCATCTCCATCTCCTCGCCGATCGCCCGCGCGCTCATCGGCAAGGCCAAGGGCGACACCGTGGAAGTGGCGGCGCCCGGCGGCGCGCGCTCCTACGAGATCCTCAACGTGACCTTCGCGTGACCCGATGATCGACCTCTACACCTGGACGACGCCGAACGGCCGCAAGATCTCCATCGCCCTCGAGGAGATGGGTCTTCCCTACGAGCCGCACGCCGTGAACATCGGGCAGAACGAGCAGTTCCGCCCGGAATTCCTGGCGATCTCGCCGAACAACAAGATCCCCGCCATCGTCGACCGCGAGAACGGCCGCAGCGTCATGGAATCGGGCGCCATCCTGCTCTACCTCGCCGAGAAGACCGGCCGGTTCATGCCGAGCGATCCGGATCGGCGCTGGCAGGTCATGGAATGGCTGATGTGGCAGATGGGCGGGTTCGGGCCGATGCTCGGCCAGGCGCACCACTTCCTTCATTACAACAAGGGCAAGGCGCCCTATGCCGAGGAGCGCTACGGCAAGGAGGCGCGCCGGCTCTACAAGGTGCTCGACCAGCGGCTCGCCGGACGGCGCTTCGTGGTGGACGAATACTCGATCGCCGACATGGCGATCTGGCCTTGGGCCGCGCGCTTCGAGTGGCAGGAGGTCGACCTGGCCGAGTTCCCGAACGTGCGCGACTGGTATCTCCGCATCGCGGAGCGTCCGGCGGTGCAGAAGGGCTACCACGTGCCGAAGCACACCGGCGAGATCCCGATGCCGACCGTGATGGCGTGACGCGCCGATCCGTCGGCGCGGCCGCCGACGGATATCGCCTCAGCGGTCCGGGTGATTTCGCCAGAAGCGCGCCCGCAGCCACGGCGCGATGAGCCATGCGATCGGTGCCGCGAGCACGATGCTCGCCACCACCACGGCCGGGATCAGGAACTTCCACTGCTCCTGCCAGGCACGGACGGACAGGACCGTGATGGCGCCGGCGCCGAACAGCACGGCATTCACCATCCCGTAGATCAGCATCGTGATGCGAAACCTGGTGGACATGGGCACTCCAATTCGCTCGTTCCCGACGGATGACGATTAGCCCGGGTCCGGCGCAACGGACTTGCGCTGGATCATTCGGGCGGCCGCCAATCCATCCCAACGTGGCGAGGCAGTGCAGCGATCCGGTCGAGCCATGCGCCGATGGCCGGATAGGCGCCGAGCTCGAAGCCGCCCTCCCCTGCGCAATGCGTGTAGGCGTAAAGCGCAATGTCGGCGACCGAGAAGGCCTCTCCCGCCAGCCAGTCCGCGTCCCGCAGGCGCTTCTCCATCACGTCCAGCGCCCTCGCGCCGCCCTCGACGAGCGCTGCGAGGTGCTCCGGCGTCGCTTCGTCAGCCCGCTCCGGATAGATCGAGAGCGACCGCCGGACCGCGATCGTCGGCTCGTGGCTGTACTGCTCGAAGAACATCCACTCGTAGGCCTTCGCGCGCGCGTACGCGTCGCCCGGCAGGAAGGCCGTGCCTTCGGCGAGGTGGAGGAGGATGGCACCGGATTCGGCGAGCCGCCGGCCGTCCGGGAATTCGAGGACAGGCACCTTGCCGATCGGGTTGACGGAGAGGAAATCGTCGCTGCGCGTGACGCCGGAATTGGCGTCGACGTCGATCAGCCGGAACGGCCTGCCGAGATGCGCGAGCAGCAGCCGCGGCTTGTAGCAATTGCCGGAATCCTGCTGCGAATAGAGCGTCAGCATCGCGCGTTCCCCGGGCTCGCCCGGGCGGCAGCATAGCGGATCGCGGCTGCTCGCGCGAAGGGAGAAGAGGCCTCGGACGCCGCGCGCTCACCCGGCCGGCCGGCACGCTCCGGACAAGAAGAGGCCCGGGTGCTTCGACCCGGGCCCCAGGTGGTCCGCTTGGGAGGGACGCTTAGAACTTGAAGCCGACACCGGCGCGCACGGAGTGCGTGCTGAGATCGCCGCGCACGGGCGTGCCGAGGTTGAACGTCTTGTTCTCGTAGTCGGTGTAGCGGTACTCGACGCGGGCGGTGATGTTGTCGGTCACCAGCGCCTCGGCGCCGACGCCGGCCGTCCAGCCCATCAGGGTGTGGTCGTCGCTCGCGCCGCCGGCCGTCATCTTGACGTTGGTCATCGCGCCGCCGGCCGTGCCGTACAGCAGGAAGTTGTCCAGCGCGATGCCGGCGCGGGCACGCAGCGACCCGGACCAATCCTGCCGGATGTTCACGCCGGCCGTGTCGTCACGGACGCCGGAAGCGAGGATGTCGCCTTCCAGGCCGACGACGAACTGGTCGAGCTGCACGTTGCCGCCGACATAGACGCCGCCGTCGATGCCGTCGACGTCGACGTTGTTCAGCGGACGCGCCGCATTGGTGTCGGTCTCGCCCCACGTGTAGCCGAGCAGCGCACCGATGTAGAAGCCGGACCAGGTCGGAGCGACGGTCGACACCGGCTCCATCTGGGGGGCGGGCGGCATCGGCTCGATGGCGCCCAGATCGGCCGCGAGGGCCGGTGCTGCCAGAGCCGAAGCGGCGACCGCCGCGAGAAGAACACGAATACGCATGTACAAGACCTCCTGATGCCCGAAACCCCATGAACGCGGTGAACGGGCGCTGCGTTTCATGGCCGGAACCTGTATCTAGATTGTGAGGGCGAGCCGACGAGAACAGGGCGGAAAAGGGGCCGGCCCCGCGAAAAGGCCGGACGTGACATGCCCGCAACACTTGCGTTGCCGGCTAACGGGAGTTGATCGACAGCCTTGCCGCCGCGCCTTTCAATCTTCCTCATCACGCGCAACGAAGCGGACCGGCTCGGCCCGACGCTCGCCGCCGTTCGCGGCCTGAGCGACGATCTCGTGGTGGTCGATTCCGGCTCGACCGACGGCACGGTCGCCGTCGCCGAACGGTACGGCGCGCGCGTGATCCGGCACGACTGGACCGGGTACGGCCCGCAGAAGCGTTTCGCGGAGGAGCAATGCCGCCACGACTGGCTCCTCAACCTCGATGCCGACGAGGTGGTCCAGCCGGATCTCGCGGCCGCCGTCGAGCGCCTCTTCCAGCACGGCGACCCGCCGCTGAAGCTCTACCGGATCAGGATAGAGACCGTGTACCCGGGCCGCAGCCGGCCCCGCCCGCTCGCCGACCATGTCGCCCCGGTGCGGCTCTACGACCGCCGCGCCGCACGCTACTCGCCGAGCCTCACCGACGACCGCGTCATGGACGGCGGGCTGGAAAGCGCGCTCCTGCCCGGCGCGGTCTGGCACCATTCCTTCCGGTCCTTCGAGCACATCGGGGAGAAGCTGACGCGCTACGCCGACCTCCAGGCCCGCGAGAAGGCGCCCGGGCGATCGCGTGCCGGGCTCCGGCTCCGCCTCCTCACGGAAACGCCGATGCACTTCCTGCGCTACTACATCGGCCGCAGGCACTTCACGGGCGGCATCGACGGCTTCCGCTACGCGCTCGAGCACGCCCGCGCCAAGCGCCTGCGCGTGAAGCGGTTCCTCGCCGCGCTCGAATAGCGGGCTCCGCGTCGGTCGGTCGCCCCGAGTGGACTGAGAGGACGCGGGCCCTTACATCCACGCCGGCGGGCGGCGCGCGGCCGGGCTGCGGGCGACCCCCCGCGGCGCCTTGCGAATCGCCCGCCATTGTTGTGGCTCGAGAGCCGCCGCGCGCGAAGGTTCGGCGC
>JAEZEK010000477.1 GCA_023417735.1 Pseudomonadota bacterium
GGCCTCGTCGCCGGCCGATCGCATCGCCGCGGCGACGGCGGCCGCCGCCTGGGCCTGCTGGTAACCGAGGTTCACGAGCGCCGAAACGGCGTCGCTGGCGGGCAGGGGAGCGGCCGCATCGCCGATCTCCGCCTGCAGCCGTGCCACCGCGGCATCGGCCGGGCCGAGCGCCGGGGCACGGTCCTTCAGCTCAGCGCATATCCGCGCCGCGACCTTGGGCCCCACGCCCGGCGCGCGCGCGATCGTGGCCTTGTCCTGGAGAGCGATCGCGGAGGCGAGATCCGGCGCCTTCAGCGTGCCCAGGATGGCGAGCGCGACCTTGCTGCCGACGCCCTGGACGGTGAGGAGCAGCCGATACCATTCGCGCTCGGCGTCGGACAGGAAGCCTATGAGCCGAATCTGCTCCTCTCGGAACTGCGTCTCGATGAAGAGCGTGGCGGCCGTTCCGGGCTCCGCCAAGGCCTGCAGCGTGCTGGTCGAGCAGTGCACGCGGTAGCCGACGCCGTGGACGTCCACGATCACCCAATCGGGACCGAAGGAATCGATCGTCCCCTTCAGCTTGCCGATCATGGATGCCTGTCGCCGCTCTCATCCACTGCGAAGTCGACCTCGGACCCGGGATTGCTACCAAGCTGGTCGCGCACGGGCGTCGGGACCGCAACTTGGCTCTCATCGTTGAGGCGCATCGTCATACCTCAAGTCGCACGGCAACGAGAACAGGTCAAGAACATGCTGCAATGCGCCGGGTGCGATCGGCCGCACCGCGGTGGTGCGCATGACAGATCGCGATGGCCAGGGCATCGGCGGCGTCGTCGGTGTCGTACTGCGCCTTCGGCAGGAGGACGGAGACCATCATCCGGATCTGCGCCTTGGCGCCGTGACCCGCGCCGACCACGGTCTTCTTCACCATGTTCGGGGCATATTCCGCGACGGCGAGGCCGGCACGCGCCGGCACCAGCATGGCGATGCCGCGCGCCTGCCCGAGCTTGAGCGTGGCGCCGGCGTCACGGTTCACGAACGTCGCTTCGACCGCGGCCTCGTTCGGGGCGAATTCGGAGACGATCCGCTCGAGGCCGTCGTGGAGCTGCCGCAGCCGCTCGGCGAGCGCCGCGTCGCCGTCGCTGAGCACGGTGCCCGCGCCGACGAAGCTCAGCCGCGATCCGGCGATGTCCACGACGCCCCAGCCGGTGCGCCTGAGGCCCGGGTCGATGCCGATGATCCGAATCACGTCCATGCGCCACGATAGGCGAGGGAGGCGATGCGGGCGACCCTGCCCGCACCGCCTCAGCCGTCCTGGACCGGGACCGTGTAGTTGAGCGGCAGGCGGCCGCCATCGGCGTAGATGGTCTGCCCCGTGATGTAGCTCGCATCGTCGGAGGCGAGGAACGCGGCGACGCCCGCGATCTCGGCGGGATCCCCGATCCGGCCGAGCGGCGTCCGCGACAGGATCCGCCGCCGCGCCTCGCGGTCGTCCATGACCGCGCCGAGCATGTCCGTCATGATGGAGCCGGGCCCGATGGCATTCACCCGGATGCCGTGCGGCGCGAGCGCGAGCGCCATGACCTTGGTGAGCTGGCCGACGCCGCCTTTCGAGACGGAATAGGGCACCTGATTGGCGATCGCGAACACCGCGTTCACCGAGCTCATGTTGATGATGCAGCCGGGCTCGCCGCCATCCTCGATCTGGCGCACCATCCGCTTCGCCACCGCCTGGCCGGCAAGGAAGGCACCCTTCAGGTTGACCCGGAGCACCCGGTCGAAATCCTCTTCCGACAGATCCAGGAAGTCGGCGCCGTGCAGGATACCGGCATTGTTGACGAGCACGTCGATCGTGCCGAACGCATCGACGGTGGCAGCGACGAGATTGCGTACGCTCAGGCGGTCGCCGACGTCGCAGCTCACGAACCGGACGGCGCCCGATTCGCCGAGTTGCTGGACCGCCTCCGAGCCAGCCTCCTCGTCGATGTCGGCGATCACGACGCGCGCACCGTCCCTCAGGAACCGGCGGGCGATCGCAAGCCCGATGCCGCGGCCACCGCCGGTGACGATCGCGACCTTGTTCTCGAGCGTCATCCGAATCCCCCTGTCGCCTGGCGCGGCAAAGTGCCGGGGCGGGTCCGGGAGGTCAATGCGCCGCCGGACCGGCCCGCGGCTCCGAACGGTTCTCAGTGGTGCGCGGCGATCGCCTCGCGGATCTCGTCGAGGACGGCCGGGTCGTCGATCGTCGCGGGCATGCGGTATTCCTCGCCGTCGGCGATCTGGCGCATCGTGCCGCGCAGGATCTTGCCCGAGCGGGTCTTCGGCAGCCGGTGAACGACCAGCACCGTCTTGAACGCCGCGACCGGGCCGATCTCCTCGCGGACCCGCGCCACGCATTCCTTCTCGACGTCGGACGCGCTGCGGTCGCGCCCCGATTTCAGCACCACGAAACCGCACGGGATCTGGCCCTTGAGCTGGTCGGCGACACCGATGACGGCACATTCGGCCACGTCCGGATGCGCCGACAGGACCTCCTCCATCGCGCCGGTTGAAAGCCGGTGGCCGGCGACGTTGATGATGTCGTCGGTGCGCGCCATGATGAACAGATAGCCGTCCTCGTCGCGGAAGCCCGCGTCGGCCGTCTTGTAGTAGCCTGGGAACTCCGCGAGATAGCTGTCGAAGAAGCGGCCGTCGGCGTTCCAGAGGGTCGGCAGGCAGCCCGGGGGCAAAGGCAGCTTCACGACGATGTTGCCGAGCGTCCCGGCAGAAACCGCGTCTCCGGCGTCGCTCAGGATCTGCACGTCGTACCCGGGCATGGCGACGGTCGGCGAGCCGTACTTCACCGGGAGGACGCCGAGGCCCACCGGGTTGCCGGCGATCGCCCAGGCCGTTTCCGTCTGCCACCAGTGATCGATCACGGGCACGCCGAGATGGCGCTCGGCCCATTGGATCGTGTCGGGATCGGCCCGCTCGCCGGCGAGGAACAGGGTCCGGAACCGGGAGAGATCGTACTGCCCGATCAGCCTGCCCTCCGAATCCTCCTTCTTGATGGCGCGGAATGCGGTGGGCGCCGTGAAGAGCGCGGCGACGCCATGCTCGGCGATCACCCGCCAGAACGCGCCGGCGTCCGGCGTCCCGACCGGCTTGCCCTCGTAGAGAACGGTGGTGCAGCCGTGGAGGAGGGGCGCGTAGACGATGTAGGAATGGCCGACGACCCAGCCGACGTCGGAGGCCGCCCAGAACACCTCGCCCGGGTCGATGCCGTAATGGGCCGACATGGTCCATTTCAGCGCGACCATGTGGCCGCCATTGTCGCGGACCACGCCCTTCGGCTGCCCGGTCGTGCCGGACGTGTAGAGGATGTAGAGAGGGTCGGTCGCCTTCACCGGCACGCAGGGCACGTCCCGGCCGCGGGCGGCGGCGACCGCCTCGCCATAGTCGATGTCGCGGCCGGGCTGCAGCTCGCAGCCGTGCTGCGGCCGCTGCAGGATGATGCAGCGTTCCGGCTTGTGGCTCGCCCGTTCGATGGCGCCGTCGAGGAGCGGCTTGTATGCGACGGTCCGCCCCGGCTCGATGCCGCAGGAGGCGGAGATCACGAGCTTCGGCCGGCAATCCTCGATGCGCGTGGCGAGCTCGTGCGCGGCGAAGCCGCCGAACACCACCGAGTGGATCGCGCCGAGGCGGGCGCAGGCGAGCATGGCGAAGACCGCCTCCGGCACCATCGGCATGTAGATGATGACGCGGTCGCCCTTGGCGATGCCGTTCTCGGCGAGGACCGCAGCGAGCGCGCTGACCTCCTGCAGCAGCTCCCCATAGGTGATCGTTCGAACGCTGCCCGTGACCGGGCTGTCGTAGATGATCGCGGCCGCCTCCGGCCGGCGCGCGGCATGCCGGTCGACGCAGTTGAAGCAGGTGTTGCACTCGGCGCCCGCGAACCAGCGGCCGTAGACGCCCTGGTCCGGGTCGAACACCCTGTCCCACGGCTTGAACCAGTCGATCTCCTCGGCCGCCTTCGCCCAGAAGCCCTCGGGATCGTTCCGCCAGGCGGCGTAAACCTCGGGATATCGGCTCGTCATCGTCGTCCCTCCCCAGCCCGGAGCCGAGCTAATCCGCGGGCCGTCACGGAGTCTATCCGCCATTCGGCGCACGACAATGCCGTTTCGACGCCGTCGTCCGGTGCCGATCCGAACAATCGGTTTGCCCGGCCCTGCCGCCCGGCCTATATCTCGTCGGCGCGGCTGCGCGGCTCGTCAGGAGACGAATCCCCGGGGCCTTATCGATCCTTAAGGGAGCTGTCCCCGTCCTGGCCCGTGGGCCTGGACAAACGGCGCCCACCTACGTTGTAGGTTTCCCGGGATCGAGCACTCCAACGGCCGAGGCGGCCGCGCACGTCTTGCCCGGACCAAGGGCCTGTGACGAGGTTCCATGCAGAGCGCCGCCGCGGCGGAGAAGAACGAGATTCGCCGCCGCGCATTGGCCGCTCGCGCTGCGATCGGCAAGGATGAACACCAGGCGGCGTCCTGGCGTGCGGTCGACAGGCTCCGCCCGCTCGTGAGGGAGGGCGATGTCGTCGCACTCTTCTGGCCGATGCGCGGCGAGATCGATCCGCTCGGCCTGATCGCCACGGTCCGCGCGCGTCACGGGGAGATCGCGATGCCGGACATCACCGGCGGGGCGATGGTGTTCCGGCGCTTCGACGGCGTGACGATGGTTCCCGGCCCGCACGGCACGCGCAACCCGCCGGCCAGCGAGCCGGAATGCGAGCCTGCGCTGATCGTCGCGCCGCTCGCCGCCTTCGACAGGGCCGGTGGGCGGATCGGCTATGGCGGCGGGCATTACGACCGCGCCGTGGAACGGCTGCGCGGTCGGGGCCATCCGGTACGGGTGGTCGGCATGGCCTTTGCCTGCCAGGAAGCGGACAGGATTCCGGTCGAGGATCACGACGCCACGCTCGACGCGATCGTCACTGAGAAGGAGCTGATCAGGGTGAAGGACGGCTTGTGAGAGTCTTGTTCCTGGGAGACGTCGTCGGGCGGTCCGGCCGGACCGTGGTGCGGAACCTGCTGCCCGGCCTGATCGAACGCCACGGCTTCGACTTCGTGGTCGTGAACGCGGAGAATTCCGCCGGTGGTTTCGGCATCACGGAAGAGATCTTCCAGTCGCTGATCGATTCCGGCGCCGACTGCATCACGACCGGCAACCACGTCTGGGACCAGCGCGAGGCGCTCGTCTTCGCCGACCGGCACGAGCGCTTCCTTCGGCCGATCAACTATCCCGTCGGCACGCCGGGGCGCGGCTCCAACCTCTACATCGCGCGCAACGGGGCCCGCGTGCTCGTCATCAACGTGATGGGCTCGCTGTTCATGACGGCGCTCGAGGACCCGTTCGCCGCGGTCACCCGGGAGGTGTCCGCCTGCATGCTCGGGCATGGCTGCGACGCCGTGATCGTCGACATGCACGCTGAGGCGAGCAGCGAAAAGCAGACGATGGGCCAGTATCTGGACGGCAAGGCCTCGATCGTGGTCGGCACGCACACCCATGTGCCGACCGCCGACCAGCGCATCCTCAGGAACGGCACTGCCTTCATGACCGACATCGGCATGTGCGGCGACTACGATTCCATCATCGGCATGGAGAAGGACGAGCCGATCCGTCGCGCCACCACCAAGATACCGCAGGCGCGCCTCACCCCCGCGCTCGGGCCGGCGACGCTGTCCGGCCTGGCGGTCGAGATCGACGACGACACCGGGCTCGCCCGGAAGGTGGCAGCCGTCAGGATCGGCCCCCATCTCGAACCCTCGGAACCGGATTTCGGAGCGAAGCCATGACGACGCTCGCGGCGCGATGCTTCTGCGGGGCGGTCCGCATCACCGCCACGGCCGAGCCTTTCCAGGTTTCCTGGTGCCATTGCCGCGACTGCCGCCGCCAGACCGGCGCCCCGGCGGTGGTGTGGGCGGGCTTCCGTGTGGACGAACTGACGATCGCAGGGGACACGCGACGCCGCCGCTCGTCCGAACACGTCACCCGCGCCTTCTGCCCGCAATGCGGCACGCCGCTCAGCTACGAGGACGAGCGGCTCCAGGGGGAGGTGTACCTTCACGCCGGCCTTTTCGACGAGGCGGACCGGCTCGTTCCCGACCGGCACGGCTACATCACGAGCAAGCTCTTCTGGCTGCACCTCGAGGACGGGCTGGCGAAATTCGAGTCCTCCACCCGGACCCGCCCCGGCGACTGAGGGTCAGGGCTTCGGCACCAGGATCCGCGTGATAAGGCCGTCGCGCCGAACGAACTGGTGCCAGAGCGCCCCCGCAACGTGCAGCGCGATGAGGGCGATCAGCAGCGGCTTGCCGAGCTCGTGCACCTCGCCGAGGGCCGGCAACCAATAATATGCAACGGCGCCGGTCGCGGCCACCGGGATCATGACGGCATAGAGCGCCACGTGCGTGAAATGCGCGAGGCGCGCGAGCGTCGGGCTGCCGAGATCCGGCGGCGCGGCCCGGCGCGACCGGAGAAGGAGCCGAAGCAGCACGGCGGCGAGCACGGCGAAGCCGATCCAGATGTGCAGGTTGCCCCACAGCACGGCGTCGCCCGACGGCGTCTGGCCGCGGCGCTCGGCCCGGAAAAGCTCGCCCATGCTCTCGCCGAAGACGAGCTGGAAGGCGACGAGCGCGACGACGATCCAGTGCAGTGCGATCTGGAGCGTCGAGTACCCTTCGTGCGGTTTGCCGTTCATGGCGCGGATCCCTGGTCTTGCCCGCTCAGGACGTCGGACGGATCGAGCATCGCGCGGCGGATCGGAGCCGGCGATGATCTGGATCAACTCTGCAGCCCGCGCCTCGGATCGCCGCACGGCACTGCCTGCGGCCCCCGGATCCGCTGGCCTGCTGGACGCCGCTACCACGCGCGCCTATAAGCGCCCGATCCCGCGACCAATGACCGGATAACGAAGGGGCTGGCCATGGCCGGACATTCGCAATTCAAGAACATCATGCACCGGAAGGGCAAGCAGGACGCCATCAGGTCCAAGCTCTTCTCGAAGCTCGCCCGCGAGATCACCGTCGCGGCGAAGGAGGGCGGGCCGAGCGCCGACGGCAATCCGCGCCTGCGCCTGGCGATCCAGAACGCGCGCTCGGAGGGCATGCCGAAGGACAACATCGAGCGCGCCATCAACAAGGCGTCCGGCGGCGAGGCCGAGGACTATTCCGAGATCCGGTACGAAGGCTACGGGCCCGGCGGCGTCGCCGTCATCGTGGAAGCCCTGACCGACAACCGGAACCGGACCGCCGGAGCCGTCCGCTCGTACTTCACGAAGAACGGCGGCGCGCTCGGCGAGACGGGATCGGTTTCCTTCATGTTCGACCGCGTCGGCGAGATCGTCTATCCCGCGAGCGCCGGCAGTGCCGATGCCGTCCTCGAGGCGGCGATCGAGGCGGGCGCCGAGGACGTGGCGAGCGACGAGAACGGTCACGTCGTCACGACCGCATTCGAGGATCTCGGCGCGGTTTCCAAGGCGCTCGAGGAGGCGCTCGGGCCCGCCGACTCGGTCCGCTCGGTCTGGAAGCCGCAGACGCTCACACCGATCGACGGCGAGAAGGCCGCAACGCTCATGAAGCTGCTGGCGACGCTCGACGACGACGACGACGTGCAGAACGTCTACGCCAATTGCGACATCGACCAGACGACGCTCGAGGAGCTGAGTGCCGCCTGAGGTTGCCGGGTGGTGCCGCTGTTTGGCCCCATTTGGAGCCCACGCGGTTCGGGCGGCGCGAATCGCCGGCAGGCGTCGCGGCGACGACGGGCCGGCACGCCCGTTGACGACTGCTTAACCATCGCAGGGTTAAGCACTTCCAAATCTTGATTGTAAGGAGTGTGCGGCAATGGGCGTGGGCTTGTCCGTGCGGAGAAGCGTGGTCGCGGTCGCGTTGGCGGCAGCAGTACTCGGGGCGGGTTGCGCCAACCAGCAGAAGCTCCTCGGCCAGGACATGGCGGGGGGTGCCGGCATGGGCGGCCCGGGCGTCGCCCGGCCGGGCAGCGCGCAGGACTTCCAGGTGAATGTCGGCGACCGCGTTTTCTTCGAGACCGATTCCTCGTCGCTGAACGGACAGGCCCAGGCGGTCCTCGCGCGGCAGGCCCAGTGGCTCAACCAGTACCGGCAGTATTCCTTCGTCATCGAAGGCCATGCCGACGAGCGTGGCACCCGCGAGTACAACCTCGCGCTCGGCGCGCGCCGGGCCGAAGCGGCACGCGACTTCCTCGCCGCGAACGGCGTCGATCCGCGGCGCATGCGCACGATCTCGTACGGCAAGGAGCGGCCCGTGGCGGTCTGCAGCGACCAGTCGTGCTGGTCGCAGAACCGGCGCGCCGTCACCGTCCTCACCGGGCCGGGCGCCTGATCATCGACGGAAAGCGGCCGGCATGACCGGCCTCTTTTTCTCCCGTCGTAGTTTGGCCGAATTGATCGTGCGGTGCTAAGCGGACATGAGCACCGGAGTTCAATCGACATGACGCTGCGCCGCTTCGCAGTGCCTCTCCTGCTGCTGTGCTCCGCCTCGCCCGTCTGGGCGCAGACGGCGCAGGAGATCGGCGAGATGAGGCTCTATATCCAGCAGCTCGAGGACCGCGTCCGCCAGCTCACCGGCGACGTGGAGCGGCTCACCTACGAGCTCAACCAGGCCCGCGCCGGCGCGCCGCAGATGCAACCGGGCGCGGGTCAGCTCCCGCAGGGCGCCTGGCAGAGCGGCGGCTATCCTCCGCCGCAGTCGCAGCAGGCCCGTCCCGGGAGCGACACGCTCGCCGGCGGTCCGGGCGTTCCGTCCGGGGAGCCGCGGGATTTCCCGACCATGTCGATCCCCCAGGACGATCCGCGGATCGCGGCGGACGGCGACGGGCTCGACGGTTCGGCGCCGCTCGACCTGTCGGCGCTCGCCGGCGGAGCGGCGATCCCGCCGCCTCCCATCGCCGGCGACCCGATGCTCGGGGCGCCGCTGCAGCCGCAGGCTCAGCCGTTTCCTGCCGCACCGGAGGCGCCGATCACCGCGTCGCTCGGCGGCGGAACGGCGCGCGAGGAGTATGATGTGGCCTACGGCTACGTGCTCACCGGCGAGTACGACATGGCGGAGGCGAGGCTGAACGCCTGGCTCGAGGCGTTCCCGAACGAGGCGCAGGCGCCCGACGCGCGCTTCTGGCTCGGCGAGAGCCAGTTCCAGCAGGGCAAGTACCGCGAGGCGGCGAACGCGTTCCTGAACGTCTACAAGAACACGCCGCAGAGCCGGAAGGCGCCGGATTCGCTGATGAAGCTCGGAATGTCTCTGGGGCAGCTCGGGGAGAAGGACGCGGCCTGCGCGACGCTCTCCGAATTCGGCCGCCGCTATCCCGACGCATCGGCCACGCTGAAGTCCCGGGTCGATGACGGGATTCGTCAGAACGGCTGCTGACCCGTCGGAGGCGCCGATCGCGCCTCCGGACGTTCTCTTCGCCGGGCTCGCTTCGGCGAAAGGACTGGTCCTCGCCGTCTCCGGCGGCCCGGATTCCACCGCCCTGATGGTTCTCGCCGCCCGCTGGGCGGCGCGCCCGCCGGTGCTGGTGGCAACGGTCGATCACGGATTGCGATCCGAGGCGGCCGCGGAGGTGCGCATCGTCGAAGCGAATGCGGCGCGGCTCGGGCTGCCGTGCCGTACCTTCCGGATCGATGCACTTCCTGGCGGCAACCGCCAGGCGGCCGCCCGCGAGGCGCGGTACGGCTGCCTGATGCGCGCCGCGTCGGAGGTCGGCTTCGACACAGTGGTGACCGCGCACCACCTCGAGGACCAGGCCGAGACGTTCCTTCTGCGGCTCGCGCGGGGTTCGGGCGTCTACGGGCTCGGCGCCATGCGCGACAGCCGCCTCGTGGAGGGGATCGTCCTGGCCCGCCCGCTGCTCGATTGCCCGCGTGCGGCGCTTCACCAGGTCGCGGCGGCGAGCGGGCTCCCGGTGGTGAGCGATCCGTCCAACGCAGACCTGCGCTCGGACCGTGTGAGGATGCGGCGGCTCATGCCGGACCTTGCAAGGCACGGGTTCGATGCCGGGCGCCTTGCCGGCACGGCGCGCCGCCTCGGCAGAGCCGCCGACGCGCTCGACTGGTGCTGCGAGCGGCTGGTCTTCGAGCGTTGCGCGGTGTCGGACGCTGGGGAGGTGAGCGGGCCAATCGATGCGATCCTCGGCGTGCCGGAGGAGATCGGGGATCGGGCGCTTGCCCGCATGCTGACCGCGGTCGGCGGCGCAGCGTACACGCCCGACCTCGTCCGGGTTCAGGCGGTGCGCCGCGCGCTGGCCGCGCCGGCGCCTGCCGGGACGGCGGCGCGGACTCTGCACGGCGCGGTCGTGACGGTAGCCGACGGCCGTTTCCGGATCGCGCGCGAATGGGGCAGGGCCGGGCTCCCCGTGCATCCCGTCCACTCGGGGACGGCCGTGATCTGGGACCGCAGGTTCCGGGTGACCGTCCCGGAACTGCCTGGTCAGCATGATGTCGCGGCGCTCGGCGCCGCCGCCGCCGCGTTCGCCTGCGACGGAGTTGGCAGGTCGGCGCTGCGAACGCTGCCGGCTTTGTACTCGGAGGACCGTCTGGTTGCCGTGCCGGAACTGTTGCGTGACAGCGATCACCCGGTCGCGGCTCGCCGCTTCAGGGCCGAGTGCCTCGTGCGCGCCAGCCTCTACGGCGAGGGCGCAGGGGTCCTCCAGGAGCCGCCGTCCCTCCGTCCATCGGGGGACGGGACGTGCGGCGCGTGATCCGGGCCGCGCCGGGACGGGGCCTGCGCCGCCGATGTGCCGCTGAACCCCGCTTGGCATAAAGGGTGCAACAACCTATCTAGTCCAGCATTGGGGAATGGGCGCGGGTGCGAGCGCTGCCTGGCTGGCCCGAGGTGGTACTGAATGAACCAGAATTTCCGCAATTTCGCGCTGTGGATCGTGATCCTGCTCCTGCTGGTAGCGCTCTTCAATCTGTTTCAGAACCCCTCCAGCCAAACCGCTGCAAACGAAATCAGTTATTCCCAGTTCCGGAGCGATACCGCCGACGGCCGCGTGAAGTCGGTCACGATCGCCGGAGAGGAGATCACCGGCACCTATTCCGACGGCACCCGGTTCCGCACCTTCGCGCCGCCCGGCACGGATTACGTCCCGATGCTGGAAGACCGCGGCGTCGCGATCCGCGCGCGGCCCCAGGACGAGAAGATGTCGTTCATCTCCGTCCTCATCTCCTGGTTCCCGATGTTCCTGCTGATCGCCGTGTGGATCTTCTTCATGCGGCAGATGCAGGGGGCTGGCGGCCGCGCGATGGGCTTCGGGAAGTCCAAGGCCAAGCTCCTGACCGAGGCGCACGGCCGCGTCACCTTCGAGGACGTCGCCGGCGTCGACGAGGCGAAGGAGGATCTCGAGGAGATCGTCGAGTTCCTGCGCGATCCCCAGAAGTTCCAGCGGCTCGGCGGCCGCATTCCGCGCGGCGTCCTGCTCGTCGGCCCGCCCGGCACCGGCAAGACGCTGCTCGCGCGCGCCATTGCGGGCGAGGCGAACGTCCCCTTCTTCACCATTTCCGGCTCCGACTTCGTCGAGATGTTCGTCGGCGTCGGCGCCTCCCGCGTGCGCGACATGTTCGAGCAGGCGAAGAAGAATGCGCCCTGCATCATCTTCATCGACGAGATCGATGCGGTCGGCCGCCATCGCGGCGCCGGCCTCGGCGGCGGCAACGACGAGCGCGAGCAGACGCTCAACCAGCTGCTCGTCGAGATGGACGGCTTCGAGGCCAACGAGGGCATCATCCTGATCGCGGCGACGAACCGCCCGGACGTGCTCGATCCGGCGCTGCTGCGCCCGGGCCGCTTCGACCGCCAGATCGTGGTCCCGAACCCGGACGTCGTCGGCCGCGAGAAGATCCTGAAGGTGCACGTGCGCAAGGTGCCGCTGGCGCCCGGCGTGAACCTCAAGACGATCGCGCGCGGCACGCCCGGCTTCTCGGGCGCCGACCTCATGAACCTCGTCAACGAGGCCGCCCTTCTCGCCGCCCGGCGCGGCAAGCGGCTGGTGACGAGCCAGGAGTTCGAGGACGCCAAGGACAAGGTCATGATGGGCGCCGAGCGGCGCACCCTGGTGATGACCGAGGACGAGAAGCGCCTGACCGCCTATCACGAGGGCGGCCACGCCATCGTGGCCATGCACGTGCCCTCGACCGATCCGGTCCACAAGGCGACCATCATCCCGCGCGGCCGCGCCCTCGGCATGGTCATGCAGCTGCCCGAGCGCGACCAGCTCTCGATGACCTTCGAGCAGATGACCTCCCGCCTTGCCATCCTGATGGGCGGCCGGGTCGCCGAGGAGATGATCTTCGGCGAGATGAAGGTCCCCTCGGGCGCCGCCTCCGACATCGAGCAGGCGACCACGCTCGCCCGCGCCATGGTGACGCGCTGGGGCTTCTCCGATGCGGTCGGCCGGGTCGCGCTCGGCGAGAACCAGGAGGAGGACTTCCTCGGCCATTCCGTCGCCCGCCAGCAGAACATCTCCGAGGAGACGGCGCGGAAGATCGACCACGAGGTCCGTCGCCTCGTCGACGAGGGCTACGCCGAGGCGCGGCGCATCCTGAGCGAGAGCAAGGACGAACTGGAGACGCTGGCGCAGGGGCTCCTCGAGTTCGAGACGCTGTCGGGCGAGGAGATCAAGGATCTGCTGAACGGCAAGCGCCCGGTCCGCGAGGATCCGAGCAGCGACGAGACCCCGCCGCGCGGGTCCGCCGTGCCCTCCACCGGCCCGCGCGCCAAGCCCGACAAGGGCAGCGACACGGGCCTGGAGCCGCAGCCCACCTGAGCTGTCACCAAGCGACACAAAATGTGAGGCCCGGGCCCCGGCCCGGGCCTTTATACGTCCGGGCGGGGAAGGGAATCACAAGGATTTCCAGCTACCGGGTTGCAAAATGCCGGTCGCCGTCGCGACCGGCCGCGCAAGCGATAGTGGGCAGGCAATGACGAGACGCTACTTCGGAACCGACGGCATCCGCGGGACCGCCAATCTCTATCCGATGACGCCGGACATCGCGATGCGGGTCGGCATGGCCGTCGGCCTCCACTATCGCAACGGCCATCGGCAGCGGGTCGTCATTGGGAAGGACACCCGTCTCTCCGGCTACATGCTGGAGAATGCGCTGGTGGCGGGGTTCACGGCCGTCGGCGTCGACGTGTTCCTGCTCGGCCCGATTCCGACCCCGGCCGTCGCCATGCTGACCCGCTCGATGCGCGCCGATTACGGCGTGATGATCTCGGCGTCCCACAATCCCTATGCCGACAACGGCATCAAGCTATTCGGCCCGGACGGCTTCAAGCTGTCCGATCTCGTCGAGAGCGAGATCGAGGCGCTGATCGATTCCGACCTCGCCAAGCGGCTCTCGCCCGCCTCCGAACTCGGTCGGGCGAAGCGGGTCGACGGCGTGCTCGACCGGTACATCGAGTTCGCCAAGCGGACCCTGCCGCGCCAGCTCTCGTTCGACGGCCTGCGGGTCGTGGTGGATTGCGCGAACGGCGCCGCCTACAAGGCCGCCCCGCTCGCGCTGTGGGAGCTCGGCGCCGAAGTGGTCTCCATC
>JAEZEK010000017.1 GCA_023417735.1 Pseudomonadota bacterium
GCCCTTCCCGCCGAGCGCCTCCGCCCCGACGCGCACCAGGTCGACGGCGTTGATCCGGTGCGTGAGGTCGTCGGTCACGCCGACGATCAGGCCGGCCTTGCCTTCGTTCACGCCGACGATCGCCACCACGCCGGAGCCGACCTGGCGCTTGCCCTGGTCGACGAGGCCGCGCAGGTCCTTCGGCGCGACGCCTTCGACCGAGCGGGCCATCAGGCTGATCGACCCGATGCGGCGGACCGGCTCCGCGCCGCCGCCTTCGCCGCCGAGGGCGAGCTTCTTCTTGACCTCGGCGAGCTCGCGCTCCAGCTTCCGCCGCTCCTCGACGAGGGCCTCGAGCCGCCCCACCGCCTCGTCCGGGCGCACCTTCAGCCGGGCCGCCATGTCCCGCACGCGGCGGTCCTGCTCGACGAAATAGTGCCGCGCGGCATTGCCCGTCAGCACCTCGAGGCGGCGGACGCCGGCTGCGACCGCGCTCTCGCCCACGACGGCGATGAGGCCGATCTCGCCGGTGCGGCGGACATGGGTTCCGCCGCAGAGCTCAACCGAATAGGTCCGCTTCGGATCGTCGAGCGCCTGCCCCATCGAGACGACGCGCACCTCGTCGCCGTACTTCTCGCCGAAAAGGGCCATGGCCCCGGCTTCGATCGCCGCGTCGCGATCCATGAGGCGCGTCTCGACCGGCGCGTCCTGGAGCACGAGCGCGTTGGCGATGTCCTCGACGGCGGTCAGCTCTTCCCCCGTCATCGGCTTCGGATGGGCGAAGTCGAAGCGCATCCGGTCCGGCGCGACCAGCGATCCCTTCTGCGTCACGTGCGGGCCGAGCACCTGGCGGAGGGCCGCATGGAGGAGGTGGGTGGCCGAATGGTTGCTCCGGATGGTGGCACGCCGGCCGGAATCCACCTGCAGGTGGACCGCCTCGCCCGTCCTGAGAGTGCCGGCTTCCACGACGCCGTAATGGACGAACAGGCCGTCGGCCTTCTTCTGGGTGTCGGTGACGCGGAACCGTGCGCTGTCGGCGGCGACGATCGTGCCGGTGTCGCCGACCTGGCCGCCCGACTCGCCGTAGAACGGCGTCTGGTTCACGACCACCGCGCCGGGCTGGCCGGTCCCGAGCGCCTCGGCTTCCCGACCCTCCGCGACGAGCGCGAGCACCACGCCCTCCGCCTCCTCGGTGTCGTAGCCGAGGAACTCCGTCGCCCCGACGCGGTCCCTGAGCGTCAGCCAGACGGTCTCCGTCGCGGCGTCGCCGGAGCCGACCCAGCTCGCCCGCGCCTCGGCGCGCTGGCGCTCCATGGCGTGCGTGAAGCTCATCAGGTCGACGCCGATGCCCCGGTTCTTGAGGGCGTCCTGCGTGAGGTCGAGCGGAAAGCCGTAGGTGTCGTAGAGCCGGAACGCCGTCTCGCCGTCGAGCGTGTCGCCCCTGTCGAGCGAGGAGGTCGCCGCCTCGAGGAGGGAGAGGCCGCGCGCGAGCGTCCTCTGGAACCGGCTCTCCTCCAGCTTCAGCGTCTCCGCGATGAGCGACTGCGCGCGGCGGAGCTCGGGATAGGCGTCGCCCATCTCGCGCGCGAGCGTCGGCACCAGGCGGTAGATGCTCGGCTCCTCGGCGCCGAGAAGATGCGCGTGGCGCATGGCGCGGCGCATGATCCGCCTCAGCACGTAGCCGCGCCCCTCGTTGGAGGGCAGGACCCCGTCGGCGATGAGGAAGCTCGAGGCGCGCAGATGGTCCGCGATCACCCGCGGGCTCGCCTGGTTGACGGCATTCGACGGCCGCCCCGTATGTTCGTGGACGGACGCGATCAGCGCCTTGAAGAGGTCAATGTCGTAATTGTCGTGCACGCCCTGGAGCACGGCGGCGATCCGCTCCAGCCCCATGCCGGTGTCGATGGAGGGGCGCGGCAGGTCGATGCGCTCGTCCGGCGTCACCTGCTCGTACTGCATGAAGACGAGATTCCAGATCTCGATGAAGCGGTCCCCGTCGGCATCGGGCGAGCCAGGCGGCCCGCCCGGAATGCCCTCGCCGTGATCGTAGAATATCTCCGAGCAGGGCCCGCACGGGCCGGTGTCCCCCATCGCCCAGAAATTGTCGCTGGTGGCGATGCGGATGATGCGCGACTCCGGCAGCCCGGCGATCTTCCGCCACAGGTCGAAGGCGTCGTCGTCGGTCGCGTAGACGGTGACGAGCAGGCGGTCGGCGGCGAGGCCGAACTCCTTCGTGACGAGGTTCCAGGCGAGCTCGATCGCCCGATCCTTGAAGTAGTCGCCGAACGAGAAGTTGCCGAGCATCTCGAAGAAGGTGTGGTGGCGCGCCGTGTACCCGACATTGTCGAGGTCGTTGTGCTTGCCGCCCGCGCGCACGCACTTCTGGGAGGTCGCGGCGCGCGGCCAGGGCGCGGCCGACTTTCCGGTGAAGTAGTCCTTGAACTGGACCATGCCGGCATTGGTGAACATCAGCGTCGGGTCGTTGCGCGGAACGAGCGGGCTCGACGCCACCGGCTCGTGGCCGTGGCGCGCGAAATAGCTCAGGAACGCACTGCGGATATCGTTGACGCTGGACATGAAACGCTCGTGTGAGGGCCGGCGGAG
>JAEZEK010000051.1 GCA_023417735.1 Pseudomonadota bacterium
GGTCCTGGGGCGCCTCGGGGGGGGCCGCCGACAGCACGCCGACCGCCGCCTTGGAGCCCGGCCCGAGCTCGTCCGCGATGGTGCCGAGGACCATGTCGAGCGTCTGGTCGTCGCGGCGGATGGCGCGCAGCACGTCGAGCGCCATGACGTTGCCCGACCCCTCCCAGATCGCGTTGACCGGCGCCTCGCGGTAGAGGCGCGGCAGCGCGCCGTCCTCGACATAACCGTTGCCGCCGAGGCACTCCATCGCCTCGGCGAGGAAGGCCGGCGCCATCTTGCAGACGAGATACTTGACCGCCGGCGTCATGAGCCGGGCGTAGGCCGCCTCCGCCGGCCGGTCCGGCGCCATGTCGAAGGCCTCGCATAGGCGCATCGAGAGCGCGAGCGCGGCGGCGAGGTCGAGCGCCATGTCGGAGAGGACGCGGAGCATCAGCGGCTGGTCGACCAGCGCGCGGCCGAACACGGCCCGGTGCCTGGCATGATGCACGGCTTCGGCAAAGCCCGCGCGCATCAGCCCCGCCGAAGCCGTGGCGCAGTCGAGCCGCGTCAGCGTCACCATGTCGATGATCGTGGGTATCCCCCGGCCCTCGTCGCCGACCCGCCAGGCACGCGCGCCGGCGAACTCCACCTCGGCCGACGCATTGGAGCGGTTGCCGAGCTTGTCCTTGAGCCGCTCGAGCCGGATCGCGTTCACCGTGCCGTCCGGCAGGATTCGGGGCATCAGGAAGCAGGTCAGCCCGCCGCGCGCCTGGGCCAGCACGAGAAAGGCGTCGGACATCGGCGCCGACACGAACCATTTGTGGCCGGTGACGTTGTAGAGCCCGTCGCTGGAGCGCTCCGCCCGGGTCGTGTTGGCGCGGACGTCGGTGCCCCCCTGCTTCTCCGTCATCGCCATGCCGAGCGTGACGCCGCGCTTCTCGTCCGGCGGGCGGAACGACCGGTCGTAGGTCCGGGAGAGAACGCGCGGCGCCCAGACCGGAAAGAGCTCGGGCGCGTGCCGAAGCGTGGCGAGCGCGGCGTTCGTCATCGTCATGGGGCAGATGTGCCCGCATTCCGACTGCGCCGTCATGTAGAGGCGGGCGCCGCGGGCGCGATGGCGCAGGCCCGCTTCCGTGTCGCCCGTGTCCCAGGCCGAGGCGTGGAGGCCGCTCGCGATCGAGCGCCGCAGCAGCGCGTGGTAGGCCGGGTGGTACGTCACCTGGTCGAGGCGGTTGCCCTTGCCGTCGAAGCGCTGGAGTTCCGGCTCGTGGCGGTTGGCGAGGCGGGCGAGGTCGCGCATCTCATGCGTGCCCCAGGAGCCGCCGACCTCGTAGAGGTCGTGCCGAACCGCGTCGGGAAAGCCCGCCGTCGCGCTATTGATCAGGGGATCGGCGTCGAACAGGTTCACGCCGCCATAGACCGGCGACTGGTTGAAGACGCGGTGCGTCGCGGCGGTCTCGACCATCGAATCGCTTCCCTGTGCGCAAGACCCTAGCACGCACCGGTTCTCCTTGCTGCCAGGGGCCGGAGTGCCTATAGGCGACGCTTTGATGACCTTCGCATTCGCGCACAAGCATCTCCTCGGCATAGAGGGGCTCGCTCCGCAGGACATTCTGTTCCTGCTGGACCTCGCGGAATCGGCGGTCGACATCAGCCGTCAGATCGAGAAGAAGAAGGCGACGCTGCGCGGTCGGACGCAGATCAACCTCTTCTTCGAAGCCTCGACGCGGACGCAATCCTCGTTCGAGCTCGCCGGCAAGCGGCTCGGCGCCGACGTCATGAACATGTCGGTCGCCGCCTCCTCGGTGAAGAAGGGCGAGACGCTCATCGACACCGCGATGACGCTGAACGCCATGCGGCCCGACCTGCTGGTCGTCCGCCATCACGCGGCCGGGGCGGTGGCGCTGCTCGCCCAGAAGGTAGAATGCGCGGTCATAAATGCCGGCGACGGGGCGCACGAGCATCCCACCCAGGCGCTGCTCGACGCTCTCACGATCCGGCGGCACAAGGGACGGCTCGAGGGGCTCACAGTAGCGATCTGCGGCGACGTCCTGCACTCGCGGGTGGCGCGCTCGAACATCCTGCTCCTTTCCGCGATGGGCGCGAAGCTTCGGGTGGTCGCGCCGTCCACCCTGCTGCCCCGCGCGATCGAACGCCTCGGCGTCACCCCCTTCACGACCATGAAGGAGGGCCTCCGCGACGCGGACGTGGTCATGATGCTGCGGCTCCAGCGCGAACGCATGCACGCCGCCTACGTGCCGAGCGTGCGCGAGTATTTCCGCTTCTTCGGCCTTGATCAGGAGAAGCTGTCGCATGCCCGCCCGGACGCGATCGTGATGCATCCCGGCCCGATGAACCGCGGCGTCGAGATCGACCCGATGATCGCCGACGGCGTCCACAGCGTCATCCGCGAGCAGGTCGAGATGGGCGTCGCCGTCCGGATGGCGGTGCTCGAGGCCCTCAGCCGGAACCTCCCCAATGCCTGACGGCCGTCCCCTCGTCATCGAAGGCGCCCGGATCGTGGACCCCTCGCGCGGGCTGGACGCGGTGGGCAGCGTCGTGATCGTCGGCGGGCACATCGCGGCCGCCGGCCCGGACGCCCTCAACCAGGG
>JAEZEK010000197.1 GCA_023417735.1 Pseudomonadota bacterium
GCGCTGGACGCCGCCGCCGGCGCGACCGGCGCGCGCCCGTCGAGCAGCCTGCGGGACCTCCTGCGGACGACGGATGCCGACGTCCTGGTGCTGACGACCCCGAGCGGCCTCCACAGCGAGCAGACCGTCGAGATTGCCGGCACCGGCCGCCACGTCATCACAGAGAAGCCGATGGCGACGCGCTGGCACGACGGCCTGCGCATGGTGAAAGCCTGCGACGACGCCAACGTGCGCCTCTTCGTCGTCAAGCAGAACCGCCGGAACGCCACCTTGCAGCTCCTCAAGCGCGCTGTCGAGCAGGGCCGGTTCGGGCGCATCTACATGGTGAACATCAACGTCTTCTGGACGCGCCCGCAGGAGTATTACGACAGCGCGGCCTGGCGCGGGACGTGGGAATACGACGGCGGCGCGTTCATGAACCAGGCGAGCCACTACGTCGACCTGCTCGACTGGCTGATCGGGCCGATCGAGAGCCTGCATGCCTTCACGGCGACGCTCGCCCGCAACATCGAGGTCGAGGACACGGGCGTGATGAGCGTCAAGTGGCGCTCCGGCGCCCTCGGCTCGATGAACGTCACCATGCTGACCTATCCGAAGAACCTCGAAGGCAGCATCACCATCATCGGCGAGAAGGGCACCGTCCGGGTCGGCGGCGTCGCGGTCAACCAGATCCAGCACTGGGAGTTCGCCGAGCCGCACGAGGACGACGCCAAGGTGTCGGAGGCGAGCTACGCGACCACCTCCGTCTACGGGTTCGGGCATCCGCTCTACTACGACAATGTCCTCAAGGTCCTGCGCGGCGAGGCCGAGCCGGAGACGGACGGCCGGGAAGGCCTGAAGTCGCTGGAAGTGCTGATCGCGACCTATCTCTCCGCGCGCGACAACCGCCGCGTGAACCTGCCGCTGGATTATTGATGGCCGCCACCGTTCACGAGACGGCCATAGTGGATGCCGGCGCGCAGATCGGCGACGGGACGCGGATCTGGCACTGGGTCCACGTCTGCGGCGGCGCGCGGATCGGCGAAGGCTGCTCGCTCGGCCAGAACGTCTTCGTCGGCAACGACGTCGTCATCGGCAACAACGTCAAGATCCAGAACAACGTCTCCGTCTACGACGCCGTGCGGCTGGAGGACGACGTGTTCTGCGGTCCGAGCATGGTGTTCACCAACGTTTACAACCCGCGCTCGGCCGTGAACCGGAAGGCCGAGTACCGGCAGACGATCGTCAAGCGCGGCGCGACGCTCGGCGCCAACTGCACGATCGTCTGCGGCACCACGATCGGCGAATACGCCTTCGTCGGCGCCGGCGCGGTCGTGAACCGGGACGTTCCGCCCTACGCGCTGATGGCCGGCGTGCCGGCGCGGCGGATCGGGTGGATGTGCGAATCCGGCACGAGGCTGCAGGGCACGGGCATCGTGACGAGCGAGGCCGGCATCACCTACGAGATCACGGATACCAGCTGCAGGCGGCTCTGATGGGCAAGATCGAATTCATCGACCTGAAGACGCAGTATGCCGGCCTGCGCGAGAGCGTGAACGCGCGGATCCAGGCGGTCCTGGACCACGGGCAGTACATCATGGGTCCCGAGGTCCGGGAGGTCGAGGAGCGGCTGGCGGCCTATGCCGGCACGCGCCACTGCATCACGGTCGCCTCCGGCACCGAGGCGCTCCTCATCAGCCTGATGGCGCTCGGCATCAAGGCGGGCGACGAGGTCGTCACCACCCCGTTCACGTTCGCCGCCACGGCGGAAGTGATCGCGCTCGTCGGCGCGACGCCCGTCTTCGTCGACGTCGAGCCCGACACCTGCAACATCGACGTCGGCAGGATCGAGGCGGCGATCACGCCGCGCACGCGCGCGATCATGCCCGTCTCGCTCTACGGCCAGACGAGCGACATGGACGAGCTCAATGCGCTCGCGGAGGCGCGCGGCATTCCGGTCATCGAGGACGCCGCCCAGAGCTTCGGCGCGACCTATCGCGGCCGCCGGAGCTGCGGGGTCTCGACGATCGGCTGCGCGAGCTTCTTTCCGAGCAAGCCGCTCGGCTGCTACGGCGACGGCGGCGCGATCTTCACCAGCGACGACGCGATCGCCCAGGCGGCGCGCGAAATCCGGGTCCACGGACAGGAGCGGCGCTACTACCACACCCGGATCGGGGTCGGCGGCAGGATGGACACGATCCAGTGCGCCGTGCTGCTCGCCAAGCTCGAGCGTTTCGACTGGGAGGTGGAGCAGCGGATCGCGATCGGCGCGCGCTATCTGGAACTGCTCGCCGGCCTGAACGCCGTTCAGGCTCCGGTGGTCCGCGACGACCGCACCTGTGTCTGGGCGCAGTTCACGGTGCAGGTCGAGGACCGCGCCGGAACCGTGGAGCGGCTCAACGCCGCCGGCGTCCCGACCGCGGTCCATTACCCCGTTCCCCTGCACTTCCAGCCGGCCTACCGCGACATCGCCCGCCCCGCCGGGCCGCTCGCCAATTCGGAGCGGGTGGCGGAGCGGGTCCTCAGCCTGCCGATGCACCCGCATCTCGATGCCGTCACGCAGCAGCGGATCGTCGACGCCCTCGTCCAGGCGGTGGGCTGAAATCCTCCGGAGACGCGGTATGATGGGTCGATGACGAGCCACGGCCATGACCATCCCGACGACCATTCCGAGCTCTCGGAGACGGAGCTTCGGGTCAGGGCGCTCGAGACCGTTCTCACCGAGAAGGGTCTCGTCGACCCCCGGGCCCTCGACCTCCTGATCGAGACCTACGAGAAGAAGGTCGGACCGCAGAACGGGGCGCGCGTCGTGGCGCGAGCCTGGACCGACCCCGCCTACCGCGACTGGCTGCTGCGCGACGGTGCCGCGGCCATCGCCTCTCTCGGCATAGCGGGCCGGCAGGGTGAGCACATGGTGGTGGTCGAGAACACGCCCGACCGTCACAACATGGTCGTGTGCACGCTCTGCTCCTGCTACCCCTGGCCCGTGCTGGGGCTCCCCCCGGTCTGGTACAAGTCGGCGCCGTACCGTTCCCGCGCCGTGGCCGATCCCCGCTCGGTCCTGCGCGAGTTCGGCGTGGAGCTCCCGCCGGAGACCGAGGTTCGGGTGTGGGATTCGACGGCGGAGATCCGGTATCTCGTGCTGCCGATGCGCCCGGCCGGCACCGAGGGCTGGAGCGAGGAACGCCTTGCCGGCCTCGTCACGCGGAACTCGATGATCGGCACGGGCCTGCCGCTCGACCCTGCGGAGGCATCCGCGTGAACGGCGCACAGGACATGGGCGGCCTGCACGGGTTCGGGCCGATCGACCCGGAGCCGGACGAACCCGTCTTCCACGCGGATTGGGAGCGGCGCGCCTTCGCGCTCACGCTCGCGATGGGCAAGCCCGGCGGCTGGACGATCGACATGTCGCGTGCGGCGCGCGAGAGCCTTCCCCCGGTCGAATACCTGAGCAAGTCCTATTACGAGATCTGGCTTGCCGGGCTCGAGAAGCTGGCGAGCGAGTGCGGCTTGCTGACACCCGGGGAGATTGCCGCCGGACATGCGCTGGCCGAGCCCCGGGGCGCCGGGGCGCCGCTCCGGGCCGAGGACGTGGCCGTGACGCTCGGGCGCGGCGGCCCGACCGAACGGGAGGCGACCGCCCCGGCCCGCTTCGGCCCCGGCGACCGGGTGCGCGCCCGCAACATGCACCCCCTCACGCACACCCGCCTGCCGCGCTACGTGCGCGGACGGGTCGGCGTCGTGGAGGCGACCCGCGGCTGCCACGTCTTTCCGGATTCCAGCGCACTCGGCGCTGGCGAGAACCCGCATTGGCTCTACACGGTGCGGTTCGAGGGGCGCGAGCTCTGGGGCGACGAGACCGACCCGTCCGTCTCCGTGTCGGTCGATGCCTGGGAGCCGTATCTGGAGACGGCATGAGCGACGCCACGCAAGATCCGGCCGTGCGACGGGCCGTGGCGGCGCTCCCTGGGATCCCGG
>JAEZEK010000222.1 GCA_023417735.1 Pseudomonadota bacterium
GGCCAGACCCAGGCGCCGCCGTCCTCCGCGCCGCAGGCGCCGGCCCCGACCGCCCCCTCAGGCGGGCCGCAGCAGCCGGCGGGCCAGTAGCCTCAGTGAAAGGGCCGGGGACATCTCCCCGGCCTCTCATTTTCAGACTCCTCGAATCCTCCCTGGCGAGCTAGATATCGAGGCCCATGGCGCGGTACATCTTCATCACCGGCGGCGTGGTCTCCTCACTCGGCAAGGGTCTCGCATCGGCGGCGCTCGGCGCGCTGCTCCAGGCGCGCGGCTACAAGGTCCGGCTGCGGAAGCTCGACCCCTACCTCAACGTCGATCCGGGCACGATGAGCCCGTACCAGCACGGCGAGGTCTTCGTCACCGACGACGGGGCCGAAACCGACCTCGACCTCGGCCATTACGAGCGCTTCACGGGGCGCTCGGCGAACCGCAACGACAACATCACCACGGGCCGGATCTACCAGGAGATCATCGCCAAGGAGCGGCGCGGCGACTATCTCGGCGCGACCGTCCAGGTGATCCCGCACGTCACGGACGCCATCAAGGCGTTCGTCCTCGACGGCAACGAGGACTGCGACTTCGTGCTGTGCGAGATCGGCGGCACCGTCGGCGACATCGAGGCGCTGCCCTTCTTCGAGGCGATCCGCCAGCTCGGCAACGACCTGCCGCGCGGCTCGTGCGTCTACATCCATCTCACGCTGATGCCGTTCATCGCCTCGGCGGGCGAGCTGAAGACGAAGCCGACCCAGCATTCGGTGAAGGAGCTGCGTTCGATCGGCATCCAGCCGGACGTCCTGCTGGTGCGCTGCGACCGGCCGATCCCCGAGGGCGAGCGGCGCAAGCTCGCGCTCTTCTGCAACGTGCGCGAAAGCGCCGTCATCCCCGCCCTCGACGTGCGCTCGATCTACGACGTGCCCGTCGCCTATCACACCGAGGGCCTGGACGACGAGGTGCTCGCCGCCTTCGGGCTGACCGAGCGCCATTCGCCCGACCTCGCCCGCTGGCGCGCCATCGGCCACACGATCCACCACCCGGAAGGGGAGGTGACGATCGCCGTGGTCGGCAAGTACACGGGGCTGAAGGACGCCTACAAGTCGCTGATCGAGGCGCTTCAGCACGGCGGCATCGCCAACAAGGTGCGCGTCGAGCTCGACTGGATCGAGAGCGAGATCTTCGAGGAGGAGGACCCTTCGCCCTATCTCGAACGGGTCAACGGCATCCTCGTACCGGGTGGCTTCGGCGAGCGCGGGACGGAGGGCAAGATCAACGCCGTGACCTTCGCGCGGACCCGGAACGTGCCCTATTTCGGCATCTGCTTCGGCATGCAGATGGCGGTCATCGAGGCGGCGCGGAACATGGCGGGCATCGCCGGGGCGAGCTCGACGGAGTTCGGCCCGACGGACGAGCCGGTCGTCGGGCTCATGACCGAATGGCTGCGCGGCAACGAGCTGGAGCGCCGCGCCGCCGAAGGCGATCTCGGCGGCACGATGCGGCTCGGCGCCTACCAGGCGCACCTGAAGGCAGACAGCCGCATCGCCGGGATCTACGGCAGCACGGCGATTTCCGAGCGGCACCGCCACCGCTACGAGGTGAACATCCGCTACCGCGACCGGCTGGAGGAGGCGGGTCTCTGCTTCGCCGGCATGTCCCCGGACGGGCTGCTGCCGGAGACCGTCGAGCTCGCCGACCATCCCTGGTTCATCGGCGTCCAGTATCACCCGGAGCTGAAGTCGCGGCCCTTCGAGCCGCACCCGCTCTTTGCTTCCTTCATCGAGGCGGCGGTCGAGCAGAGCCGGCTGGTCTGAGCCGGCCGGGTTCTCGCGGTCAGACCGCGAGCCGGACCAGCCCGCCCGTCTCGCCCGCGAGCAGCCCGGTTTCCGCCTCGTCCGGCGTCACGAGCGCTTCCGCCAGGGCTTCGGTCGAGGTCCAGTAGGGGAGGTGCAGGTCGCGATCGACATCCATGATGAGGACGCGATCCGCGTCCGCGTCGTAGGCTCCGATCGGGGAGACGTGCAGACCGCCCCAGTCTCCAGTGAGGACGCGCTGGTTGTAATAGGCAAGCATCACGCTGTCCGGCGCGCCCTCGTTCGCCGAAAGGGCCGTCCGGACCGCCGCCAGCGCATCGGCCTCCGTGCCCTCCGGCGCCAGCGACTCGACCGTCGCCTCCTCGAGCCTCATCCAGTCGAGGCTTCGGCGCAGATAGTGCTGGAGGTCCTCGAACGTGACGCCGGAACCGCCCTCGGCGACCTGTGCGGCCCAGTGCGGGTTGCCGACGGCGGCAAGCAGCGCTTCCTGCGTGAGGCGGACCTGCGCTGCATCGGCATGCGACGCAAGCGCGCCCACCGCCATGGCGGCGGAGGCGAGCGAGCAGGAGCATGAGGTCGCCTGCGGTACGTAGAGCTCCGCGAGCCGCCAGAAATCGGCGTCCGGCCGGGCGAGAAGGTAAGCGGGGTCGTCGAAGACGGGATGGGTATCGGGGTGGAACAGCGCGAGGTCGGGCTCCTGGACCCAGCTTTCGCCGAGGGCCAGAAGCAGTCCCGCGCCGGCGAGGTGCTGCATGCTCTCTCCGTCAGTCGGATCAGGTTCCTGGTGTCCTCCGTTAGGTCTTCATTCGCCGCGATCCCGTCCACCCCCTGCGGCGTTTGGCAGCCATGCGGATGCCCGGCGCGGGGACCGCGCCGCCCGTGCCCGGAATGCGGCGATCTAGGTTTTGACCTCCTCGGCGATCACGGCTACGACCCGGCGCGACAGCCGCACGGCAGGCATGACGCGAACCCGCGCGTGCGCCGGCGTCTTCAGGGGTGAGCACTATCCGATCGGTCGATCACCTGGTCCTGCCCGTCGCGAGCCTGGCGTCTGCTCGGGAGCGCTGGACCTCGCTCGGCTTCACGGTGGCCCCCGATGCACGGCACCCGTTCGGTACCGGCAATTGCTGCGTCTTCTTCGAGAACCGCACCTATCTGGAGCCGCTCGCCGTGGTCGATCGCGCCGCGGCGGAGCAGGCGGAAAGCGAGGACGTGCTCTTCGTCTCTCGAGCTGCCGGTTATGTCGCGCGGCGCGGCGAAGGCTTCGCCATGCTGGCCCTCCGCAGCGAGGACGCCGCCGCCGATCATGCGGCCTTCGTCGGCGCCGGCGTCAGCCGCGGATCGAACTTCCGGTTCTCGCGCAAGGCGGTGCTGCCCGACGGCAAGGAGCGCGAGATCGGCGTGATCCTCGCCTTCGCCGTCGACGAGCAGGCGCCGGACGCCACGTTCTTCGCCTGCCAGCATCTCGCCGCGGGCGTGCTCTGGCGGCCGGAATACGTGGCGCACCCGAACGGTGCGCGCGGCATCGTCGCGGTGTCCGCCGTCGCCTCGAGCCCGGCCGACTTCCACATCCTGGCCGAAGCCGTCACGGGGCAGCGCGAACTGCGCGTGACCTCGTTCGAGATCGAGGCGGAGATGGCGGGCGCGACGTTCACCATCTTTTCGCCGCTCGGCTTCCGGGCCCATTTCGGCGTGGAGGCGCCCGACCCGGGGCAGGGGTTGCTCCTGGCCGGCATGGAGATCGAGGTCGCCGACATCGATGCGGCGGCGTCGTTCGCGCCGGGTTCAATCGGGCACAACCGCATGATCGTCGTTCCGCCGCATCCGGGGCAGGGCGCCGTCGTGGCATTCAGGGGGCGGTCGGAATGAGCGAAGCCAACCAGGTCGTGGCGGTCGGCGGCGTGCGCTTCGGCAACGTGCTCCCGCTCGCGCTGATCGCCGGCCCCTGCCAGATGGAGAGCCGGGAGCACGCCTTCGAGATGGCCGGGCGGCTGAAGGAGATTTGCGCCCCGCTGGGGGTCGGGCTCGTCTACAAGACCAGCTTCGACAAGGCGAACCGGACGAGCCTCGCCGGCCGCCGGGGCCTGGGGCTCGAGGCCGCGCTGCCCGTCTTTGCGGACCTCCGCAGAGAGCTGGGCCTGCCGGTCCTCACGGACGTCCACGAGCCCGGACAGTGCGCCGAAGTGGCCGAGGTGGTCGACGTCCTCCAGATCCCGGCCTTCCTCTGCCGCCAGACCGACCTTCTCGTCGCCGCAGCGCTGACCGGCCGCGTCGTCAACGTGAAGAAGGGGCAGTTCCTGGCGCCCTGGGACATGGCGAACGTGCTTGCCAA
Source organism: Pseudomonadota bacterium (assembly GCA_023417735.1). Classification (GTDB taxonomy): domain Bacteria; phylum Pseudomonadota; class Alphaproteobacteria; order Rhizobiales; family Afifellaceae; genus Propylenella. Next base: position 4,138 of record JAEZEK010000222.1, read on the forward strand.
GGTGGTCGAGAGCGGCAATCCGAACGTGCTCCTGACCGAGCGCGGCGCATCGTTCGGCTACAATACGCTGGTGACCGACATGCGTTCGCTGCCGATCATGGCGGAGACCGGCGCGCCGGTGGTGTTCGACGCGACGCACTCCGTGCAGCAGCCGGGCGGGCAGGGCACGTCGTCGGGCGGCGACCGCCGGATGGTGCCTGTGTTGGCGCGGGCGGCGGTGGCGGTCGGCGTTGCGGGCGTCTTCATCGAGACCCACCAGGACCCCGGCAACGCGCCCTCGGACGGTCCGAACATGGTGCCGCTCGCCGAGATGCCGGCGCTGCTCGCGGAACTCGTCGCCTTCGACCGGCTGGCGAAGAGGCGCGGTGGCTGACGGCGCGGGCGGGT